>JAYWGI010000400.1:0-4780 GCA_043779025.1 Myxococcales bacterium | reverse complement strand
CAAGCTCGACGAGCTGATCCGGGCGCACGCCGAGGCACGCAACAAGTTGGTGAACCTCGAAGAGATGAGCGACGAGGAGTTGAACGAACTCGAGCGCGGGTTCCGCCGTCTGCGAGGCGAATCCACCGCGGAAGTGCTTGCCGCCGAGCTTTAAAGGCGAGGTGAATAATAGGTGTAGAGTACGCCCATGTCTTCCGTCCCCTCATGTCAAATCGGCGCTATTGATGAGTGACGCATATCTGCGCGTTGTGTCTGCGTAGGCCGCGTCTCCTTAGCCGGGCGGGTGGTAAGTCAGCGGGCGGCGCTGCAAAGCAAGCTTTGCCTCGGGCCACTCGGCCGCAAGTAGGCTGTACATCGCCGTGTCGCGTACCGTGTTATTCCATGCGCAGCTGTGAGCGCGCAGCACGCCGTCCAGGTGTGCGCCTAGCTTGGCGATCGCGCGCCGCGAGCGCAGATTGCGCGCGTCCGATTTGAAGGTGATGCGCAGCAAGCCAAGTCGTTCAAATGCCATTGTAAGAAGTTGCAGTTTGCATGCATCATTGACGCCCGTGCCGCGTGCTTCTGGTGACAGCCATGTCCAGCCTACCTCGCCCGCCTGTGCTCGGCGCCGCATGAAGGTGGGCGCCTCGCGATCGGGGTTGCTCGCCCAGGATTCTAGCACAAGACGCGTCATGCCGACGATGTCGCCATGTGCGACAATGGCATAGACATGGGCCTGGGCTGCGCGCGAGAGGCTCAGTGCGGTATGCATGTAGCCATCAAACACAGCGCGCGACTCGGGAACGGTAGCAAAGCGCTCGCCAAAGTCTGTACGTGCCGCGATGTGCCACAACGGGTCGAAGTGCGTTTCGTCTAGAGCCACAAGCGCGACGGTCATGCCTTCAAAGTAGGACAAAGCTACTCCTCAATAAAGTCCAAGTCCTTGCCGTAGGTCTCCTCCAGCGCAACCAGAGCGAGCAATGCGACGGCGATCTCCACCGCGCCAATCAGTGCAGCGCTCTGCACGATGCCCATGCTCGGCTTCAACGCCTGCAGGGCGAGCGTGGAGAGCACCAATGTGCCTCGCACAAAGTTGGGTGCCGTCGTCGTGGCGGTAGCCCGTAGGTTGGTTCCAAACTGCTCCGAGGCCACAGTCACGAAGACCGCCCAAAAACCGGAGGCTACGCCGAGCGCGAAAATGCATAGGTAGAGTGCATGCAGTGAAGCGCGCCCAGCCGTGAAGTACAGCGCCACACTCAACGCAGTTGCCAGCAAAAACACAAGCAGGGATTTCTTGCGACTTTGCAGAACTTGGCTGAGCGCGCCGCTCGCAAAATCGCCCACGGCGAGCCCAGCGTACATAAACATGACCGCTCGCGCAGGCTGCGGGAGCTCGGCGAGGCCCATCGCGCGGGCGATCTCCGGGCTGAAGGTGACCAAGATGCCAATGGTGTACCATACAGGCACGCCTACCAAGATCACGGCCGCGTAGCGCTTGAGGCGCGTGCCATTCTTGAACAGAGCAAAGAAATCTCCGCGCTTGGCGCCCGAGTTCTGGGCCGTGTGGAACATGCCGCTCTCCCGCAACCCGACGCGCACCAAGAGCAGCGCCAGCCCCAAGCCGCCGCCAATGAAGTAGGCCGTGCGCCAAGGGAAGGCGTCGCCCACCAGTGCTGCGGCCAGCGCGCCCCCAACGCCCACGCCCGCGACCAACGTGGTGGCGTAGCCGCGCGACTCCTTGGGCATCACCTCACATACCAATGCGATGCCCGCCCCTAGCTCGCCGGCAAGGCCAATGCCCGCCACAAAGCGCAGCGCTTCGTATTGCGCGACGGTTTGAACCAAGCCGTTGGCGATGTTGGCAAGTGAGTACATCAGGATGCTGCCAAACAGCACCGTGAGCCTACCGCGCTTGTCGCCGAGTACACCCCACAGCACGCCGCCCAGCAACATGCCGCCCATTTGCCAATTGATGAGTCTTACACCTACATCCGTGAGCTCTGCACCTTTTAACCCCATGGCGCTGAGGCTAGGAACGCGCACAATGCTGAACAAGATGAGGTCGTAGATGTCGACGAAGTAGCCCAGCGCAGCCACAAGGACGGTGAGCGCAGCGGCGCGGGTGGGAAAGATACTTCGCATGCGGGATGCAAGGAATCAGACACGACGAGTGCGGTCAATGCTCGTGTGTGCAAGGCGTGAGGGCACTCTCACCTTGTCGCGACCACGCGTTGGGGAGTAGTCGGGGCGGTGGTAATTGAGATGGGCCACAATCAAACACCTAGGCCGCGTGCATTGGAGCTCGCAGAACAAATCTCCCGACCGGTGCTTCGCGTAGGCGGGTTCAGGAGCACGTATGTGCCGACCGAGCTAGGTCGCATTCATGCCAGTGTGGCGCGTGGGCGCGGCGATCTGCCCCCCGTCGTTCTGCTTCACGGCCTGGGCGCGGCTGCGACCAACTTTGTGCCTCTCACGCTGGCGCTTCAACCTCATGTGCAATCCGTGATCAGTGTGGACATGCCCGGACATGGGCTCAGCGCCCGCACGGAGAGACATGTCGATTTGGTGGAGATGTATCGCGTAATTGCTGCGGCCATTGACGCCCTGTGCGGCATGCCGTTTTCGTTGGTTGGCAACTCTCTGGGGGGCGCGATGGCGCTGCGATATGCAAGCGAGTACCCCAAGCGTCTGCGCTCTCTCGCGCTTCTGTCACCGGCAGGGGCGGCGCTGCCACCCGACGCGCTCCGCCGCGTGATTTCGTCCTTCGACATTCAGACCGCGAAGGCGGCACGTGCGTTCTTAGCGCGGGTGTATCATCGGCCGCCTTGGTACTCGGCGCTGGTCGCGCGCGAGGTGCTGGCCATCACCCGTGCGCCCGCGGTGCGCGCCGTGCTCGGTCAGGCCGAGCGCGCGGAGGCCATTGAGCCTGCTGAGCTTGGTGCGCTCTCGATGCCCGTGCTGCTATGGTGGGGGGAGTCCGAGAAGATCTTCCCGGCCGAAGCGTTGGCGTATTTTCGGGCGCACTTGCCTGCGAGTGCCGTGATCGAGAGGCCTGTAGGGGTAGGGCATTGCCCCCATGTGGAGATACCGCGCCGCACCGCCGCGCGCTTGGTCGCACATTGGCGTGCGGCCGAGCACGCGCGTTGCGGGAGTTCGCGCGACGCTTAGACTTCAACCCAAGTGGACCCGTCTAGGCCTGTTCGCTTGTCTAAGATTTGCGTGGTGGCGGGCGCTCGTCTGTACGAATGCGCCCAAGCAGCACAGCCGCTATTGCGCGAGTTGGTCAACCCTACGGCTAAGGTCAAACGTAAACTGGGTATTTACAATGAGACCATGATTGTACTGCCATACGCTACGTCCCTCGATCTCACGACCGAGCTGCAACGTCTGGTTGAGGTAGCCGGCTTCCGCTCGAAATAACGAAGTGAAGGCACAACCTAAAAGAAGCGCCGCGCGATTCTGATCGAACACATTCTGTCCGACATTCTCGCCGAAGCCGATTAGGATCTCGTCATACGCTGCAACGTACGGTGCGCGGTTTGTCGCGTCAGAACGCCCGGAAAGTGGGAGCTGAAGTCGCAGCATGTACCGAAGGCGGTTGCTCACCGGGTACCGGGCCTCGCTAGGCGCGGCGGCGGAGTCAAACTGCCCGATAAACCGCTGTTCAAGCATCAGGCGCTGGGTGATGTCGAAGACGTCCTCTTTGTGCGCAAGTTGCGCCATCTGAAACGCTCGGTGCTCTGTGAATGTCCGCCCGAACGCATTGATTGGAGCGTCGCCGTAGGGGAAGGTTTCGACCCAGGCGTAGCCCACCCGGAGGAGCAGACGCGGATGCACCTGAAAAGAGGCTCCTACTCTCGCAAGGCTTTGCTGCCAGTCTAAAATGAGGTCGTCGCGGCGAAACTGGTACTCAAGGTGGGCGCCCCATTTTTCGGTCAGCTTGATGCCTGCGGATGTCGTAAACCAACCGATTGTGTTGGAGGACGTTATGCGAGACTGCTGGGCCTCTGAGCTTGTTGGGATTGTAGCGACGGCCATCCCTGCCGCAACGACCCAACGTGTGCGACGCATCACTGAATAATCTGCAAAGCGCCATCGGTGAGGCGGTAGAAGACTCCAACAATCTTGATGTCACCGTCCTCTTCCATTTTTTTCAAGATGGGGCTGTTGGTGCGAATTTGCTGCATCGTATGCCGCACGTTGTTCTCTGACACGCGTCGAACATACTCGTCGTTGCTTGACACCTTCGGGCCCGGAAAGTCTTTGCTCATGGCCACTGCTGGTTGAATCTTGGCAAGCATGGCGGTGATGTTGCCCAGCTGCACACCATCGATGGCGCCCTTTATCGCGCCACAATGCTGATGGCCCATGACCACAATCAGTTTTGAGCCCGCCACTTTGCAAGCGAACTCCATGCTTCCCAACATGTCTTCATTGACAAAGTTGCCGGCAATTCTTCCGACAAACACGTCTCCAAGACCTTGGTCGAACACGTCTTCCACCGGCACGCGGCTATCGAGACAGCTCAAGACAACCGCCTTGGGGTACTGTCCTGGAGCAGCCTTCCGAATCTGAGCGCTGTGGTCGCGAACCGTCGAATTGCCGCCGCGAAAGCGTTCATTCCCAGCGAGGAAGTCCTTAAGCACATCGTCGGGCTTAAGGCGCGCCTGCTCTGCTTGGGTGTGTACATGCGCGACGGGAGTGGCGCCTGCCATGCCGTTCGCAACACCATCGGGTGACCGTGCTGCGCCGCAGGCTTGGTGTCCGAGCCCAACACCAATGAGTATTGCCGGGGCCAAGA
>JAYWGI010000399.1:0-4787 GCA_043779025.1 Myxococcales bacterium | reverse complement strand
CAGCCTTTGCGCCGCCTGCCGCATCGCTGTGGCTCACGGCCGTGTCAGGCTCACTCGTGGGGGTGGGGACTACGCTCGCCAATGGCTGTACCAGCGGTCATGGCATCTGTGGCAACAGTCGATTGTCGTTGCGATCGATGGTTGCAACATGCACATTCATCGCGGCCGGCATGATGGTTGTGTTCTGCATGCGTCTTGTGTGTGGGGCCGGGCCATGAAGCTGCTTGTTTCTGCGTTCGCGTCGGGCCTGCTCTTTGCCATCGGATTGGCCATTGCAGGCATGACGGTGCCCGCCAATGTGATCGCCTTCCTCAACGTCACGGGCCAGTGGAACCCGGCCCTCGCTTTCGTGATGGTGGGCGGAATCTCAGTGTATTCGCTGTCGTATTGGATTTCGATTCGAATGGGAGCGACACCAAATGCTGCGCTGCCCAGGGCGATCGATGCGCGCTTGGTTGGCGGCTCCGTGCTCTTCGGTATCGGGTGGGGGGTAGCCGGTTTTTGCCCGGGGCCCGCACTTGTGGCTGCGGCCTCGGGCTCCTTGCACGCGGTCGTGTTTGTCGCTGCCATGGTCTCTGCGTTCTGGGCTACCCGACGCGCGGATGCGCACTTTAGACGCCGTACCGCGTCGGCGCCCGACAACGGGTAGGCGCAACATGCCCTCGCTACAACTTTGGATTGGGTGTAATCCTCACGTTGTCAAAGCACACGGGGGTCTCCCAGTCATTGAACCCAACGTGATCGTGCCCTACGCCCACAAGGGGCGTCGCGTCGTTGAAGTTGGCGATGAGCGTATCGTCCACATACATGCGCACGGTTTTGCCATCCGTGCGCTCTATACGGAAATGGTAGAGCTGGCCTCGTGCCACCGGGAGGTTCTTCTTGTCGCCGCTGCCGAGGTCTACCTTGATGAGTGAGCGGTCGTTGCCGTGCTCATTGATGCGCGCGATACCGTGCTGTGTGTTCGCCCAGGCGCCGTAGAGCATGATGTAGCTTGTGGCTTCCACGTAGCTATTTCCCTTGGCGTAGCTCTTGCCGTCGCCCCAGAGCTCGGCCTTGATGTCGCCGATGGTCGAATCGCTCACCGCATCGAACTCGATGCGCGCGTTGGCCGGAATGGGCCTTCGCAGCCACACACCGTGATTGTAGGCCTTCTGGCCGCAGAGCCTGCCGCCTTGCACGCGCCAGATACCTGGTGCGGCGGTCGTGTGCCAATCGGCCCCGAGACCGTAATCATTGGCCTGCGGGCGCACACCGGTGTCTGAGGCGCTGATGCCGGCATCGAACGGGAGTCGCCCTTCGAAGCCCTCTTCATAGACGGCACGCAGCACATTGGGGTCCTCGGCCCATTGGGTCGTCTCCGCTTTGCGTCCCTTCGCCGGACTGTCGCCTGAAGGAACGCATGCGGTGACAAGCAGAGGAAGGGTGACAATGGCGAACAGGCGCATGTTGGCGCGCAACCTAGCACGACCATTGAGGCTCGTGATATCGCTGAGGGATGCTCCAGCCATTGCCCGTGCTTGTGGTCGACGAGGTTGTGCGTCGCGCCTTGCTTGAGGATCTCGCGGGTGGAGATCTGACCACGGAGAGTTGCATCGCCGAGGATACGGTGTGGACCGCGCGCGGCGTGGCCCGAAAACGCATGTGCATTGCAGGCATCTCCGTTGCGACCCATGTGTTTCGCGCTGTGGATGCCTCGCTCGTGTTGGAGGTGCACGGCCGCGATGGCGCCGTTGCGGAGCCTGGCGCCGTGCTTTTTGAGGTGAGCGGAAACGCGCGTTCGATCCTCATGGGCGAGCGCGTCGCGCTCAATTTGCTGCAGCGGATGAGCGGCGTGGCGACCATCACACACAGCTACGTTGCCGCCAAAACACCAGGCAGCCCAACGCGCATCACCGACACGCGCAAGACCACGCCCGGCCTGCGCGCGCTGGAGCGCTACGCCGTGCGCTGCGGTGGAGGCCACAATCATCGCGACAACTTAGGCTCGGCCGTGCTCATCAAAGACAACCACGTGGCGGCCGCCGGAGGTGTGGCCCAGGCCATCGCGCGTGCCCGAGAGCGCGCGCCGCATACCTCCAAAATCGAATGCGAGGTCGATACGCTGGCGCAGCTTCGTGAGGCCATCGCGGCCGGAGCCGACATTGTCATGCTCGACAACATGAGCGACGAGCTTGTGCGCGCGGCCATCGAGATTTCCGCGGGTCGCGTCTTCTTGGAAGCCTCGGGCGGCATCACCTTGGAGCGCATCCGCGCGCTGTCTGCGTTGGGCGTGGGGGCTATCTCGTGTGGGGCGTTGACGCATTCGGCGCCTGCGGTGGATATCGGTCTGGACTTTTCGTGATTGAGATTCACCTGGTAGAAAGCACGGCGTCCACCAACGACGATGCCAAGCTTGCCCTGCGTGAAGGTGCGCCTACAGGCACCGTGATCGTGGCCCGCATGCAAACCGCGGGGCGCGGGCGGCAAGGGCGCGCATGGCATGCCGCGCCGGGCGATTGCCTGATGGGCAGCTTGGTCATCAACCGCCCATTGCCCGCCCGCCGCGCGGCCTTGCTCAGTTTGGGGGCGGGGTTGGGCGTGTATGGTTTTTGCATGCAATATGCACCAAACGCGCAAGTTAAGTGGCCCAACGATGTGCTCGTCGGAGGGCGCAAACTCGCGGGCATCCTGTGCGAGAGCGTGGTTCGGGGCGACGAGGTAGTGGGTGCGGTGATTGGTGTTGGGTGTAACATGCATGCACACAGCTTGCCGGAGGACTTGCGTGGAACGGCCACGAGCATTGCAGAATACACAGATGCGGTGCCTGAGCTGGAGGCCGCGGCAGCCGACATGTTTGCGCGCGTGCTTCACCTGGCCGACGACGTGCTCGCGCGTGGCCTAGGTCCGCACTTGGCCCGTCTGAACCGGGCGCATGCGCTTGCAGGGCGCGAGGTGCTTGCGGCATCGGGCGCGCGCGGCTTGGTGCGAGAGATCGACGACGAGGGCCGCCTTGTGGTGCAGACGCCTACAAGTACGGAGCGCTGGAGCAGCGGGGAGGTACATCTTGTTCGAGCGTGACGACATTGCCAAACTTCTTCGTCCCGCAGGTCAAGGTATTTACCTGGTCTCCAGCGGCAAGGCTGCTCAGCTGGCGCTGGGTCGCGCGCTGTACAAGGTGGCGAATGACAGCGAGGTGCAAGCGGCGCACGAGGCCTCACTTACGGCCGCGCTCGCTGCGCGCGTGGTGGTGCTCGGGATCCCAAGCGACACGGGCGCGGGCTTCGCGCGCGGCGCCAACCTGGGCCCGGGCGAGTTGCGCCGCGCCTATTTGGCGAAGCACGGCACTTACCCCGAGGGCGTGGTGGACATCGGCGACGTGTTTGTGGTGCCGCAATTGCTGAGCGACGAGATGTGCTCGCAGGGCCAGCTCGCCCGCTCGCGTGAGGCCCTGTACGGCGACGCGCAGAGCCCGCTGCCCGTGTCGCCGCTCAGCGCCGCGGAGGCCGTGCTCGTGTGGCTGCGGCGCGTGAACCCTGCGGCGCGCGTGTTCATGCTTGGAGGTGATCACTCCACGGCGATCCCCGTCGTGAACGCCTATGTGGCCGGGCGCGCGGGCGCGTGCATTGTGCATGTAGATGCGCACACCGATTTGCTGGAGACGCGGCTCGGGGTGCAGGACTGTTTTGCCACCTGGGCGCACCAAGCGAACGACATGCTCGGGCGGCAGGAGCGACTGGTGCAGGTAGGCATACGCGCCACGGGCCGCACGCAGGAGCATTGGGAGCAGACGCTGGGCGTCAAGCAGTGGTGGGCGAATGACTGCGTAGGCGGGGCGTGGATCGACGATCTCATCGCGCACCTGAAACGTGTGCAATGCAAGCAAGTCTACTTCTCGAACGACATCGACGGCACGGATGCCGCCTGGGCTAGCGCTACCGGTACGCCCGAGCCTGGCGGTCTGCACCCCGATCAGGTAGCCACGCTTATCGAACGCGTGGGCCGCGAGTTCCCGGTGTTCGCCGCCGACTTGGTCGAGGTGGCGCCGCGTCTGGGCGAAGACGCTGCAAGCCGCGAATGCACGATGCAAACGGCCGTCAGGTACATGCAATTTACACTCGGTGCGTTACTTGCCCATCAGGCCTGAGACGACGTTGAGCGTGAGCGAGACGATCACAACATTGAAGACGAACGCCAACAGGCCGTGAAGTAAGGCCAAGCGACGCAACCGGCGGCACCGAATGTTCACGTCGGCCGTTTGGCTGGTCATGCCGATGATGAACGAAAAGTACGCAAAATCCAAGTAGTCGGGCGCGACCTCGCTGGGAAACTCGAGCGCTCTGGGCGCTGAGGTTTCGAGCCCGTGGCCGTAGTACAGATGCGCATAACGAAGCGTGAATACCGTATGAACCAGAGCCCAAGAGCTCAGGATCGAAAGCACCGCGCATGCCATATGCACATATCTCTGGCGGTCTGACAGACCGCCCAGCGTGGTGAGCAAAGACAACACCGACCCCAAGCTGGCCAGGGCGGCGGTGAGCACGAAGACAAAGAGGAGCGTGCGACTCGAATCGCCAAGTTTCGAAAGTGCCGGCAGGTCGCGTGGATGCGCTCGAACGAACACGATCCAGCAAAGAGCGAGATTGCAGCACGCGTACGCGAGCCAGATGACCATGGTAGCAAGTGGAAACGAGGCACCGCGAACGACCATGGCGGCAACTGCGGCAGCCGCCAGAGAGAGGCCCAACCGGTGGTGCGCATCGAGCCGTCCAAGTCTGTGTGTAAGCGGAGCCATGGGTTGCCTGAGC
>JAYWGI010000398.1:0-1765 GCA_043779025.1 Myxococcales bacterium | reverse complement strand
TCATGACAGCTTGTCCTCCATGCCCAAGAGGGCGGCGATTGACGCTTCGTCTGCAGGGGTAAACGTGTAATTCGCAAAGTCTGTACAGCACACCCATTTGGCCGCAGCCACGGCGACGGCAGAAGGCTCGCCGGATGCGATGGTGCAGGCGTAGAGCACCAGCCTCAAGGTGTAGCTTGGGTAGCTGTGTTCCACCTCGCTGATGCGCTCGCCGCAGTGAATCTCAACGCCCACGCGGTGCCGAAATTCACGCGCCAAGGCCGTAGCGTCCGTCTCTCCGTCCTCGACGCGTCCGCCAGGGAACTCCCAGGTGAGCGGCAGTGCGGCTTCGGCTCGACGCTGCGTAATCAGGTAGTGGCCATCCCGCTCTACAACGGCGGCCACCACGCGTAAGCATTTCACGACGCAGCAGGTCCGAGCCTGAAGAGCTGTTGGCCCATCAGCAGCACATCCCCTGGCTCCAAGGCCGCTTCGCCATGCAGGCGTACAAAGGTGCCGTTGGAGCTGCCGAGATCGGTCAAAAAGGTGCGCCCGCCCTCATGACTGAGATGACAGTGCAGCCCCGAGACGTAGCCGTCCTCGGGGAACACAACCTCGCCCCGTTCGCGTCCTAAGTGTAGGCCGGCCTCAGGAACCGGAAAGGCGTTGCCGGTTGTCTCGCGCCCTACGACCAGCGCAATGCGCCCGATGTAGCCCTTGGCTGGAGCCCCCAGACGTTCTACGCCGTCGTGCGACGGCGCCGGCGCCGTGATGCTTTCAAAGCGAAGCACTTCTTGACCCATGCGGAACACCTCACCGGGACGGATCTCCACGGGCGTATCGCGCTTGAGCTTGCGGTAGATGCCATTGAGCGATCCCGTATCACGCACGGTCACGCGGCCCGCAGCGGCGTCGAAGAGCGCGTGCTCGGGCGAGAGATAGCTGTCGCCCGCAAAAACGCCCCCCGCCTCGCGGCCAATCTTGTTCGTGCCCGCGTAGAGCGGAAAGGTGCCGGCCTCGGAGCCGTCGGGGCGAAGCGCCTGCAAATTCGCGACGATCGCGCGTGGAGCAGGCTGCGGCGCGGCCGCGGCATGTGCGCTGGCTGGCGGTCGATCCGAGTTCGCGCGGCTGGCGCCTTGCGAGGCCGAGACGCTTGAGCTCAGCCTAAACCCACACGAGCCGCAAAAAACGTTCATCGACTGGTTGATGTGTCCGCATTGCGGGCACTCTGGCGCCCGCGCTGGAGCTTGCGCTTCCATGCCCATGCTGGGCGTCAGCCCTGTCGACTTGGGTGCTGCCTCGCGCGCGAGCGACGTGCCGCAGCCTAAGCAGAACTTATAGTGGTCCTGGTTTTCTTTGGAGCATTTGGGGCAAAGGATCACGGGCGCAGACCTCCTCAAGGACAGAGGCCTGAAGCGTACCGGATGATGGGTGCAACGCGCCACAATTCGCATGTCTTCTCGCGGTGGTCGGTCGCGCGTGCTTCCGAAACGCGGGCGGCATCAGACAACGGCCCTCCCGTGTGCGCGTGCGCCCAATCTCGCGAACTTCCACCACCGCCACCAAAGCACCCCCACCGCCGCCAAACAGTCGGGAGAGTCGAGGGCGCCTAAACGGCGCAACCGACGCGGGGCGGGAGCTCGCTCCTCCAGCGCAGGACCGGCGCCGCGGAGGCCGGGGAGCATGTACGCCGCGCTTGCGATTACTCGCCGCTCGGGACACGCTCCGGTCCGTCGCGCGTTGTCGCGATGACACGCCACAGGATTCCCCAGTGCACTGCCCTTGT
>JAYWGI010000397.1:0-4818 GCA_043779025.1 Myxococcales bacterium | reverse complement strand
CGCTTGTTGGATGCGCACATGACATCGCAAGCGGGAAAGGTCGGCATGGTGCTGGTGGGGACAGAGATCCTTACCGGCAAAGTGGAGGAGCGTAATCTTGTGCATCTAGCACGTAGTTGTGCGCGGATGGGCTACGAGCTTGCGCGTGTGATCATGGTGCATGACGACGTGGCGGCCATCGCGGAAGCCGTAAAGCAACTCAGCGCCGCGTGCGCGGTGGTCGTTACCTCTGGCGGCGTGGGGCCCACGCATGACGACGTGACCGTCGATGCCGTTGCACGTTCGCAAGGATGCGGCGTCTTTGTTGAACCAGGGCTGCGCACGATGTTGCTGAACGCCGGGGTGCTTCCTTACGCGGCCGAGCGCACTGCCCGCGTGCCTGTAGGCGCGCAATTGCTCACGATGGATAAGAGTCCGTGGCCTCTGGTGCGCTCAGGAAACGTGTTTCTGTTTCCCGGTGTGCCAGCCGCCTTTGTGCGCAAAATTCCAGTGTTCGAGGCGGCGCTTGCACCCCGCGTGGTGCTTTGCGTTGTCGCTCTCTACTTTATGCTGGACGAGGCCGAGCTTGTGCAGGCCTTGGATCAAACCGTGCAGATGTATGGCGATGTGCGTATCGGCTCCTACCCCGTTTGGGATGAAGCGACCTACCGCACGCGCCTGACGTTTGAGCATGTTGAGCCACTGCGTGCCGCTTTGGCCTCTGAAGACTTGCTTCTTCGTTTGAGCGTGTCACAACGAGCCTCGCAGGTGCCTCGTCCCTAGGGAATCGTTAAGTGTCGTCATCTCTACGACCAAAGATTGGTCAAAGTTCACCGTCTTCGGTACGCTCTCACCAAGTCGGCACTTCAGTTTGCGCAAGCCCAGATCGCGCCCCAAAGGCCTTCGGAAATTATCCCATGTGGAAGCTCATTATTGAAGACGACGAAGGCAAGCGTACGGTCATCCATCTGACCCGCGACGAGTACACATTTGGTCGCCTTGAAGGTCACGCGATCCGGCTGACCGAGCGGAATATCTCACGAAAGCACGCGCGCTTGGCGAAAGCCGCCAACGGATTCGACGTGGAGGACCTGAGCAGCTACAATGGCGTCTACGTCAACGGCACGCGTGTAGAGCAGCTAAAGTCCTTGGCGCATGGCGATCTGGTTCAGATCGGGGACTACCGCATCGTGCTGCAAAACGAGCAGGCCGAGGAGTCTTCCAACAAGCGCACCATGCCTACGCTTGAGACCACCATGTCCACCATCACGGCGGGTACGGCGGGGCGCGGGCGTGAGTTGCTCGAGAGGCCCAGTCGCTTGGTAATGTTGGTGGGGCCCACTCCCGGGACCGAGTATTCTATCGAATCCCCGAAGGCGATTATTGGGCGCGCCGAGGATGCCGCCATTGTGGTCGATCACAATTCGGTGTCGCGCGTTCATGCGGAGGTGGTTCGTATCGATGAGACCCGCTGGGAGATTGTCGACCGCGGCTCTTCGAACGGCTTGCGCGTGAACCGCGTCGACCTGAGTCAGCGCATTTTGGAGCCCGGCGATGTGGTTGAGCTCGGGGATGTGCAGTTCCGTTTCGTCGCGCGCGGACAAGTCTTTATCCCTGCGCCGGGTGAGCTTCGCCGCGTTGCGCCGGGCGATGTGACCTCCGCCTCGCGTGCGAGTTCGGGCGGTGCGGTCTTGGCTCCGAAGAGAAAAAGCACCCTGCTTTATGCTCTGATGGGAGCCGCAGCATGCGCGTTGGTGTTAGGCTTGGCTTGGGCGGTGACGAGCGACACGCGTTCCAAAGAGGTGCGTGTGGTATCCGATGTGTCCGGCGACGGCGTGGCTCCGCTGCCCATGCAAACGGGGCTGCTCTCGCAGGAGCGTGCGCTGCTGGACGAGACGCTCAAGCTCTCGGCCACGGAGCCCGATCGGGCGCACGCCCGGCTCATCGACTTGGCCAAAGACTCTCCGGCGCGTACGACGCCCGAGTTCGCCGCCATCGAATCTGCATGGGCCAAGAGCTTGCTGCAAAAGGCGGATGCGGAAAGTTCTGCAAGCATCAAGACCTCCCTCCTCGAGAGCATCGAATCGGCACCCGGTGTTTCACTCGAATTGCGTAACGAGGCTTCGACCCGGCTCAAAGCATTGCTCTCTGCGGAGTCCAAAGTGGACCCACGTGTGCGCAAATGGCTCAAGGCAGGGACCCGCGATTCGATGCTGCTGATCAAAGAAGCGCTTCAGCCCAAGGTCCGCCGTGGCCTGGCGACCCGTGATGAGTCGGAGGCGCTGCACCGCGCGTGTCAGTTTCTGAAGGACCATGAGTGTCTTGATCTGCTCTCTCGAGAACCATGAGTGTCTTGAGCTGTTGCGTTAAGCGAAGCCCCTCTGGTATCCCCTCAACGCATGGCAAAGAAGACCAGCGCACTCGCCGCCGCGGCCTCACGTAGGCTCGCGATGATCGGCACTCCCAAGTACTCCGAAGAGGAGCTTGCACATATGATGTTTCACGCTGAAGAGCGTGGAGATGTCACCCGCCAAACGGCGGAAGACGGGAGCTGGCTCTGGCTGCTTCCCGCCAACGAAGAGGGCCATCGCCCACAGCTTAAACCCACGCCTAAGATGCTTGTGGCGCTCGATCAGTTCGCCAAGATGGAGCACAATCACAGCTAAGCCCCACGCGCTCATCTGTTGCCGCGCTGCGGCGTGAAAGGAGGCTTCGGCCTCCTTTTTTCGTTGGTGGGGCGAGTGCACGGGCAAGAGCTTGTGCTACCACAGCGCGACATGATGGCTTCTTCCGTTCGCAAGGGTGGTGCGTCAATGTGCCTCTTCGGCATGGCCCTTGCGTCCTCTTACGCATGCGCCACATCCGAGATCGATGAGCTGGGCCCCGCAAGAGCTGCGCCGAAAGATGGGGGCGCAACGAGTCGCGATGGTGGTCCCGTCATCCAGGGCGATGGCGGCCCGGCGCTTCAATGCCCGCGCGATGTCGGCTGCTTGGCCACACTGCAAGTCTCCACAGGCGGCACCTATCAGGCCATCGGCGGCGCCGCCGCGGCCATTTTGGAGCACAGCTGCGTCGCCAAGAAGGGAGAGCTTTTTTGCTGGGGCGACAACGCCGCGGGTCAAGTCGGCAATGGCGCGACCACCGACCCCGATGCGCCCGTGAAGGTGCTCGATCGCGTGCATCAGGTCTCCGCGGGGGGCGCGTACAGTTGCGCAGTGCGCACGGATGGTGGCTTGTGGTGTTGGGGCTCCAACACCCACGAGCAGCTGGGTGGCGCGACCTCCAATCCGCTGCTCCCGGCTCAGGTTTTGAGCGACGTCGTGCAGGTCTCAACGGGCGATACGCACACCTGCGCGGTGAAAGCGAACGGAAGCCTATGGTGTTGGGGTGCGAACGGAGCCGGCCAAGCGAACCCCGTGTCCACGAGCACAACCATCTCAGCGCCCGTGGAGATAGGTGTAGACTTCACTGAAGTGTCCGCAGGTTACGCGCATACCTGTGGCCTAAAAACCGATCGCTCGTTGTGGTGCTGGGGCGCCAACTCCAACGCGCAGCTGGGCATCGGAAAAACAAGCGCCAAGGAGCCGATGACGCGAGTAGCGAGCATTGCCAGCAACGTGGCTACGGGGGCCAATATATCGGCGTTTGTGGACGATTCTGGCGCATTGCGCGTGATGGGTGAGGGCACCTTTGGGCAGTTAGGATTGGGTACCACCACCAAGGTGCTCTCTCCTACCTTGGTGCCTGGTCTCACGCGCGTGACCGACGTGGCGATCGGCGCGCGCGGCTACCACACGTGCGCCATCGCCGACGGCGGCATGTACTGCTGGGGCTGGTTTGCGGGTTTCCCCAAAGGGACGAGCACCGTGAGTGGCACCAACGTTTCCGCGCCTTACAAACTCGCGACCGACGCTGTCACCGTGAGTACAGCGCGCGTGCACAGTTGCTACACTCGTGCCTCGGGCGAGGTGCTCTGCTGGGGCGACGCGAACTCCGTGGCGCCCGGGGCGGGCAGCACCTCGTACAATGCACCAAGCGTGATCGCGATCCCTTAAGCGCGCTGGAGGTGGTTCCAGTTGGGCTGAGATTCGCTGCCTGGGCAAGGCGGACTCCGAGCACAGGACGTAAGCTTAGGTCCGCTACGTGCGCCCGGAGCGCAGGAGCCAACGAAGCCCAGGTGCGGAGATCAGCCCAACTGGGTTTGCGGGCCTAGCTCGTGGCGGCGGGCCCACTCACTCATGGCGATCCCAGCCGCAATGGCCAGGGGGAAGGATTGATTGACGCCGTGCATGGGGATGGCAAGGACCTTTGATGCACTGTGCAACAAGTTCTCAGAGAGCCCGAAGCGCTCACTACCGAACAAGAGCACCACGCCCGGAGGGAACGCAGCGAGCGTGTAGATGCTTTGCGTAGCCGTTTCGCGCTCGAACGCAAACACGGGGCGTTGGGCCACATAGTCGGCAAATGCTTGCTCGTCCTGGAGGCGCACTATGGACTCGTACTTAGCCATGCCCATGCTGGCTTTTTCGTAGTGCGGCTCGCAGCCTACCAAGATGATTTCACGAGCCAAAAAGCTGTGTGCTACGCGAATGATGGCGCCGATGGCGAACTCGTTCGCGGCCGACACAACGGCCACGGAAAAGTCGCGCCGCAAGGGACGCAGCGCCTCACGAATCTCGTCGGTGCTCTCGTGGATGGGGGTACGCAGTGCCATAGATCATTTGGCTTTCGGGCAGGCGCGGTTGCACGCGCTGCTGGCCTTGGGCTATAGCCTTCCACCCCCGCTATGTCTGCACCTGACTCCGCACGCTCGTCTGCCTCGTCCGTACAAGAACGCCC
>JAYWGI010000396.1:0-1775 GCA_043779025.1 Myxococcales bacterium | reverse complement strand
AATCACGCACCGAGCTTTGGAGCCGCTGCGCGAGCGACAGCGCGTGTACTCGGGCGCGGTCTTCGGGCGCGCCGCTTTGGTCCAGCTCCGAAAGTACTTGGCCCATGAGCACCACGTCCACGTGAGACGAGGCCTTGTACGCGTGCGCGTCCCCCACAGAGGTGCTGAGTTCGAGCGCTATGCCGTCCCAGCGAAGACGCCGCCCCAAGTCTGCGGCAATGGCCAAGGCCACGCTGTCGGCATCGACCAAGGTCGCGCGCACCCGGCCTCGAATGCCATAGGCCTGCAAGCACTGCAGCAGGCCAAATGTGGTGGCGCCCATGCCGGCGCCTAGGTCGAGCACCTTGAGGTCTATCTCACCGCCCCGTGCCCACACACCACCGCGCACCAAGTCACGCAATGCCCATGCGCTCTTGGGAATGTCGCGCGCCAGGAAAAACCCAAGTCGCGCAGCATGACCGCCACCTTGTACCGCAACGCCGTGTTCGTTGTAGGACACGGAAAGCGCGCGCACCATGGCCCCCAAACGCTCGGGCTCGGCGGTTGTAGGCCAGCCACGCGCCTTGAGCATGAGGTCCACACAGGCGCGCAAATCGGTAGGGCGCCAAAGCGCGTCATTCGTCATCGGGCCCGAGCGACTACCACATGCGATGTGGCTCCGTGTAAGCTCCCGCGCTATGCGTTTCTCTCCTCCGGGTGCATCGTTTGTGGTTGCTTCTTTTGCCGCACTCACGGGCTGCGCGGCCGTCAAGCCCCCGGCGTCGCAGTTGCCCTCTGCCGACGCAGCACTCACGCAACTGCGCGCGCAGCAAGCTTGCGCTCAGAGTTTGCATACCAGCGCCAAGGTGGACAACTGGTCGCCCGAAGGGCGCATTCGAAGTGAGGTTTTGCTCTACGCCGCCGCGCCCGCGAGCTTGCGCTTGGACGCCATGGCTTTTGGCGTGAACGCGCTGACGCTCACCTCGGACGGGCGTGAGTTTCGCATGTCCGATCTGCGGGCCAAGCGGTTCTTGGTGGGTCCGGCCACCGCGTGCAACTTGGCGCGGGTCACCCACGTGCCACTGCCCGGCGACGTACTTGTAGGGCTGCTGCGCGGCAAGGCTCCCGTGCTCAAGCACAGTGCGGCGGGCGCCACCCTGCAATGGGACCCACACGGCTACTACGTGCTCAGCCTGGCCGGCGCAAACCAGAGCGCAGAGAGCATCAAGGTTGCTGTTCACCCCGACGATAGGGGCAAGCCCTGGAACGCACAGCGTTTGCGCGTGCTGGGCGCCACCGTCTCTCAGCAAGGTGTTGCACTCTACGACGCGGAGCTCAGCGAGCACGCGCCGGCCGCGATGGGCACACCGCGCATCGACACCGAGGGCGTCGATGAGCCGCTTCCGGTAAGCGGCCCGATTTGCGCCGCAGAGTTACCGCGCGTACTTAGACTCAAAGTGCCAGAGGCTGACCAAGACGTGCTTTTTCGCTTCTCAGATCCGGAATGGAACGCGCCCCTGCCTCCTGGGGCGTTCACCCACGAGGCTGCAGCCGGAATGGGCGTGTACCGTGTAGATTGCACAGATACACGCTAAGCTGCTGCCACGAGAAAAGGCAGAGTCCTCAGAACCCGCGGAGCTCTGAGGACTCTCCCTTCTTAATACTGCGTGATGGCTCAGGGAAGCGCGCAGACATCGGCACTTGCACTGCCGTTGGGCCTCGAGACGTTGGCCTCCGCGAGACGCCCTGGGTAGCGAGCGCATTCGCCGTTCTTCACCAAGTCACTCTTTGGGACG
>JAYWGI010000395.1:0-1782 GCA_043779025.1 Myxococcales bacterium | reverse complement strand
CAGCGCATGCTGTCCTTCGTGCGCACCGACGCGTGCCGCATGCTCGACTTGGTGGGCTTCTTCGGCGACACCGGGGACAGCGGCCAAGCTTGCGGCCTATGCGATAGATGCCTTGCGACAGCCACCGCGGATGAGCCTTCGGCCGAGGAACTGCGTTTGCGCGCTGTCGTGTCGAAGGCGCTTACGGGTCGTAGCCAAACCACGGGACAACTTGCGCGCGCGCTCGAAAGCACAACCGATCGCGATACGCTGACGCATGTGCTCGAAGCTATGCGCGGGCTTGGCTTGGTGGCTTTTGAGACCAGTTCGTTCGAGAAGGACGGCAAGCGCGTGAGCTACGAGCGCGTGCGCTTGCTTACGGCGTCGGAGGCGCCTTCTAGGCCGCGTGTGCTGCGAGGTGGGGCGGGGAGGGTGGCCAACACCTTAGAGGCGGGGCTGCGCGATTGGCGCCGCCGTACGGCCGCCGAGGCGGGAATTCCCGCTTTTCGGGTGCTTACAGATCGCACGCTCGCGGCCATCGTAGAGCGCATGCCGGAGGGGGACGAAGAGCTGCTTGCGTGCACGGGGGTAGGCCCCATGTTTGTGTCGCGCTTTGGTCGCGAGGTTTTGGCGCTGTTGCGAGCGGGGGGGACCGAGCACACAGGGTAGGTTGATTTCGTGCGGTCGTTTCGCCGACTTCGCAGCCAAGGACCCACTTGTAGAGATGACAGCGTTTCTTCTTTGCAGTGCCCTGAGGTGAGAGCCACCAGAGCGAGAAGATCTTTTGAGATCCGTTTCCGCGAGGAGGGATAGCTACCCGCGCAAGCACGGGCCTACACCAAAAGTATTGGGCGGCGCGCGATGACTAAACGACGAGCCACCGCGCGTCTTTCTATCGCGTGACATGGCTCTAAGGAGCCACGCCGCGATGCGATCTCGGAGAGGCTTACGATGCCGAACGCCACTCCCCAGCCTGGCGTCGCGACGAACGCTGTCGACCAAGATCGCGTCCCACCGCACGCGCGACGCGCTCCAATGCCAGGTCCACGGCCACGTAAGGGCTATCGCTAAGCTCACACACCATTACCGGGCTTTGCCACGTTCCGCGCACCAGCACCGTACACCGCATGTCCACGCCACCCTTCGGGCCGTTGATATCTTCCAAGCGAAGCGTGACGCTGGCGACGTGGTCCGATAGGTGGTCTAGCTGAAAAGCTACCCTCCGAGACACGTGCTCCCGCAGAGCTTCCGATGCCATGACGCCGCGAAACTGGATTTCGATTTTCATCTTGTGTTTCTCCTCCATGACGCGTCTCTGTGACGCTCCTCCAATATTCACCACGGACGACGTATAGACATTAATGAAATTCGGTCGTAATATGTAGCCGTGACCTACACGACACCAGGCCGCGCATCCTGGGTGAATTATCATCACTTAATGTACTTCTGGATGGTCGCTCGTGAAGGCGGCCTCGTGGCTGCGGCTAACCTGCTGCGGTTGTCGCATCCCACATTGAGCGCGCAGATTCACGCTCTGGAGGCGTATCTCGGAGAGAAGTTGTTTGTAAAAGTGGGACGAAAGCTTGTTCTTACCGACACAGGGCGTATGGCGTTTCGGTACGCAGACGAAATTTTCTCGTTGGGGCGCGAGATGCTGGACACGATCGACGGGCGGGTCGTTGGACCGCGTCTTAAACTCCATGTTGGAGTTGTTGACGTCGTGCCAAAGCTCATCGTTCGGCAGCTTTTGAGCCCAGTTCTTCTGCTGGCGGAGCCGCCTAAAATTGTGTGCCTGGAGGACTC
>JAYWGI010000394.1:0-4860 GCA_043779025.1 Myxococcales bacterium | reverse complement strand
GCGTGCTTGGTAAACCCGTTAACGCGGCAGATCATCTGAGCTCGTTGGCTGCGCTACGCGCGTCGTCGCATACCGTCATGACTCGGTTTGCGCTGCGTTATGGATTGGTTCGCTACGCACAGACCGTTTGTACCACCGTGCATATTGCAAGCTTTAGCGACGTCGAGGCGCATGCGTACATAGGCTCAGGTGAGGGGAGCGACAAGGCCGGTGGCTATGCTATTCAGGGCGCGTTCGCGCGTTATGTAGAAGGGATCGTAGGCAGCTACACCAACGTCGTGGGGCTCCCTGCGCGTGAGGTGAGCTTGGCACTTGCGGCCTTGCAGCCTGGACCATGACGAGGGCCATCAGGGGCACGGGCGGCGCCTCGCCTGACTCGCGCATTCGCTCACTTTGGCCAGCGGTGTTCGCGGCCTTGCTCCTCCGCATGGCCGTGACCGCGTGGGCGCACGGCAGGTTTCCAGCCACGGCCGATGGCGTCTACTTCGACACACTCGCATTGCGCATGGCTCAAGACCTTGGCTACAGCTGGGGCTGGGCCGACGGAACAGTAACAAGCGTGGCGCACTACCCGGTGGGGTACCCGGCGTTTCTCGCGGGGGTCTACAAGCTCTTTGGGCATTCGCTGAGCGCCGTGTGTGGCGTCCAAGGGCTCCTGGGCGCTGTTGGCGTCCTGGGCTTTGGGGCGGCAGTGAGTAAGGGTATCGGCGCGCGCAGCGGCCGTTGGGTCGCTTGGGCGTTGGCGCTGCATCCGGCCCTGTGGCTCTACACGCCTGCATTGATGTCGGAGGGCGTTTCGGTGGCATGGTTGGGGCTATGCGCGTGGGCGCTGGTGCGCGCCTCGGTGTCTCGCAAGGCGTTGCTTTTGCTTGGCATTTTCCTGGGTTTGGCCACCTTGCTGCGACCTCAGTTCTTGGTGTTCGCGCCCGTGTTTGGGTGGGTTTCAGCAGCTGCAGTCGCGTGGCCCGCCAGGCTTCTGCGCGCGGCCGTAGTGACGGCCATCGCCGTTGCAACGTGCTTGCCGTGGACGTTGCGCAATTGCCGGGAGATGCACAGTTGTGCGCTGGTCAGTGTCAACGGAGGTTGGAACCTTGCCATCGGCGCGCAGACCGATTCGGGCGCGTGGCAGGGCATCGACGTGCCCGCGCCTTGCGCCAACGTGTGGGACGAGGCGGCCAAAGACGCTTGCTTCGGCCGCGAGGCACGGGCACAGATCGCGGCTCACCCGAGCGCTTGGCTTGCCAAGGTTCCGGCCAAGCTCGCCACCACGCTCGACTACGCAGGCGCAGCTCCGTGGTATCTGCACGCATCGAATGCGGCGCAGTTTGGCGATGGCTCCAAGTGGTGGAGCGGCGCCATCGAGACGTTCGTAACTCGTATTTTGCTTGCTTTGGCCCTTTTTGGTGTTGTGCAACATTGTGCTCGGAGTGTGGCTACACGGGTCGGCACGGCTGCCGCGGCGTTCGCATTTGCCGCCGTGCCGCACGCCGTATTTGCTTTCGCTGTTGTAGCTGCATCGCAATTGCAGCGGAGTCGCAGTGGCCTCGAACGCGCGATGGGTGCAGTGTGCCTATTGACGATGCTGACCCATGCCGTGTTCTTTGGCGCCGGGCGCTATGGCTTGGTGTTGCTTCCGGGTCTCGCGCTCGCGGCCGCGCGCGCTTGGGTGCGGCCCGATACCGCCACTGTGCAGCGCGGTTGATCGCGGCGTCAGAGCCGAGTAGGGCTAGTCTCTGTACATGCAATCAAGGCGATCGCTGGCACGGCAACGTGCGAGAGGAAAGTCCGAGCTCCAAAGGGTGCGGCGCCGGGTAATCCCCGGTGGCGGTAACGTCGAGGAAAGTGCCACAGAAACAAACCGCCCCACGCATGCGTAGGGCAAGGGTGAAAAGGTGGGGTAAGAGCCCACCGCGCAGTTGGTAACAGCTGCGGCATAGGCAAACCCCGCCGGGAGCAAGACCACATAGGCAAGCGATGAGAACTCTCGGGTTCTTGAAAGAGCGACCCGCTCAAGCTTGCGGGTAGGTTGCTAAAACGCCGTGGCGACACGGCGCGTAGAGGAATGATCGTCGGTGCAGTGACAAGCAATTTTGCTGCACAACAGAACTCGGCTTATTGGAGGCATGTGCCACCGTCGCGGGTGCTCTAGGGCGCCGCGACGGTGCTTTTTTCACGCGCCGGCGCACACTACTGCGCGATGACTTTGGTCGGAATGGGACGTCCATCGCTGCTACGCGCAGTCGTATGGCTTTCGATCACCAGCTTCCAGTCGTCCACGATCTCCTGCGTCTTGCCGTTGGTGCTGGCGATGGTCACGAATCCTTCCGTGCCTGGCGCAAGGGCCGTAAATGCAGAGCCAGGAATCGAAAATCCACCGCTGGCGGCGGGAACACTGCATTCCACGGTGATGCGTGCAGCGCCGAACACCAGCTGCAGGGTGAAGATACCTGAGCCTCCGGTGAAGCGCACGTCCGTGGCCGCCGCGCGTCCTACCGTCCACGCGCCGTCTAGCCCGGGGAGTGGCGTGTCGATACGTGCCTGCGCCTCCATTTGAACGCTCGAGTCAAATCCCGGTGCGATGTCTCCCGCCGCCTGAAATGCAACCTCGTCCCCAGCTGCAAATGGAACGGTGGTGCCGTCAAAACTGCGCTCGTAAAGGAAGTCGGCGTCGCGGAGGATCTCTTGGCTCACCCCCCTCACCGCGTACTGAAGCTTTCCGACAGATCTCTTTGCGGGCATTTGGGGAGCTGCTTGGCCGGTGCAAACGCTTTTGCTGCAGCCCCCTCCCAGCGGCAGGCTGGTGCAGCCGGCGGTTCGGTCAAAGCGGGCGTCCAGAAAGTAGGCGCTCAGATAACCTTGTGCGGGGGTCGCTCCGAGCGCAGGGATAAGCCCCACGTGTACCGAGCCCGTCTTGACGTAGTCCTTGGCGCCCGCATCGGGGTCCAAGGGGTTGCCGGCATCAAAGGAGGGAGCTGCGGTGTCTTTCGCTGAGGGAGCCGCGTCGCTCGCTGTTTGAATTTCGCGTACGGCGGAGCTCGGGCAGCCCCACATACCGAATGCTCCGGCAAGTGGAGCGAGAAGAACAAGCGCGGTGCGTGTAGGCTTCATACGCGCTCAGTGTAAGGCCGAATGCGCTGAAGCGCTAACTTGCCATAAGGTCGGTACCCCGCCGCACCACATGAGGTGCGGCCCATGCGAGTAGACTCCGGAGCTCGCGTACCAACAGCAGCTTGCCCATGTCGCCTGGGTGGATCGCCACACGCAGAGGGAGAACGTGGCCTAGCGGTCGTGCGGCCCGCGCGTAGGCCACGGTCGTGGCGATGCGGCTTGGGCTGCGGCTTGCGTAGTTGAGCACAGGCGCAAAGGTGCTGCGCCCCGATGCCGGTGCATAGGCCCACATGTGGTCCTCCGCAAACGCGCAGGCGCGCTCTTTGAGAATAGGCAAAACGGCAGGGCTCATCGACCAGGCGGGGGCGACGAAGCCGTCGAGCCGAAGCCCCGCGCGCATCAAGATACCATCGGCTTCGTCGAGCGCTCGCGTGCAGTCTTGTGCGCTCATGTGTGCAAACTCGGCCTCCCCAGCGGATACGACCTTCTGGCGGAACCAACCGGAGGCGTTCTGCGGCGTCTCTGCGCAGCGGTGCTCCAGGCCATGGGTGTACATCTCATGCCCATCGACTTGCAGCGCGCGCAACCACGCGGAGAAGCCCGAGTCCGGCGCGAGCTCATGGCCCCCGTGAAAGCGCGGGACCACCAGCATCCCGGGCCGGATACCAAAACTCGCGCACATAGCGACCGCGTCGCGAATGGCCGGCTCGTGGGCGGAAGAAACGTCGTGAAGCGTGACGTGAATGCGCATCGTGAGAGATGCATTACAAGCTAGGGCATCTGAAAGTAAGCCTTGTTTATGAGCGCGTCGCTGGGGACAACCGTACGCCGGTCGAGCACCAAACCCTGCGCTTTTCCGAGCGTATCCACCTTTTCCGACCCATCAACGCGGGCCGCTTCGCTTCGCTTGAGAATCCAATTGTGCATGAGCGTGGGGTCCCAGCCGAACAAGTTGTAGCCGTCTTCGATCGCTGTGGCCCAAGGCTGGCTGAGTGACGTGAGTCTCGCCACGGGGACTTTCGCGCTGGGGTTCATGACACCGCCAACGAGCGGCGTTCGGGTAGTTCCAGCGAGCCACTTGGGGACGCGAACGTCGAATGACCACGCAGCTGTGAACCTAGGCTCAACCAAGTTTGCCAGCTGCATGTAGGATAAGCCGTAGGCCGAGCAGCCAGCGCCTTCTTTGAAGAGCGGGCGTGCAGCAAGGCCGTACTTTTTGTACACCCCGGCGCGTTTAAACGCCTCGGCGTAGTCCAAGAGTCCGCGGCACACCTCTGCGCTTACCTGAAAACGCAAAAAACTCATTGCTCCACTGGCGGTGCGTTCGCTGACTGTGCTGCGGACGCGCGCTTCGGTTTCGAGTTCGCCGCGCACGTTCTCGAAAAGCATGCCGAGTCCAACTTGGTCCTTCAGCAGCAGGTCTTTGAATTCGCTCTGGCTGACATTGGTCATGCCGCTCATGTAGTGCGCCGCGGGCAGCAGCGAGGTCTCTGCACACTGCACGTTGACGGCCACGTGCCCAATGGCGCGGCTCAACCCTTGCGCTTCATTCATCAGGCCCGTACGCACCAAATCACCTGGTGAATCCCAGTTCACGCCGCG
The DNA here is from genome assembly GCA_043779025.1 of Myxococcales bacterium. Taxonomy (GTDB): domain Bacteria; phylum Myxococcota_A; class Polyangia; order Polyangiales; family Polyangiaceae; genus JAAFHJ01. Next base: position 150 of record JAYWGI010000394.1, on the reverse strand, counting down.
CGGATTGCTGGCGGAGGTGGGAGCGGGAATGGCGTAGAGAGTAAGCGTGTTCGCATCCGCTTCACCGTTGTCAGGCACCACAGCTGGCGTCGTACTCGGTGTGGTCGGCGTGACAGCTGGGGCCCGGTTCTGCGGGGTCTCATTCAGAGG
>JAYWGI010000393.1:0-1791 GCA_043779025.1 Myxococcales bacterium | reverse complement strand
ACCACGTTCTCACGCTTGCCGACGAAGTCAATGATGCTGGGCAGCACCATGTCCAGCACGGGCAGGCCGCGGAATGTCTGCGTGATTTTGCCGTAGCTACCCGAGAGCAACACCATGCCCAACACGTTGCGCGGGTAGCGGCGAAAGTTCTCTAGGCAAACTTGTGTGCCCATCGAGTGGCCGATAAGCACACATGGCACCTCGCCATCCTCGCGGCGAATGCACTGCAGGTCCTCGGCGTGCGCTTCGATGCCGATGGCGTCCTCGTCGCTGGGCGCGGCGCTACGACCATGGCCGCGGTAATGCCAATGGGTGACATCTGCAAACGGCAAGATGGCGTCCCATAAGTAGCGCCAGATAAAGCCGTCACATAGGATACCATCCTGCAAATACACACGCAACTTGGGCGCTGGAGCTGGCGACGCAAACGCGTGAACAAACAGGCGCGTACCGTCGTGACCTACGACCGTACGCGCCTGTTCCCCCTCTGGAATAGGGTACAGCGAAACTGTGCGACTCATCCCTCGTCGTCAGCGTCGTCGTCGGAGACGTCGTTCACGCTCGGCAGCTTCTTGATGTCCAAGCGAGCGAGCTTCCATGCACGCTGCACGACCCACGACAGCGAGCGGTCGAGGCGCACGGCTTCGTCCTTGATCTCCTGAAGCATCAGCTCGGGGAAGTAGAGACTTTGCTTGCGCTTGTCGGTACGCGCAGCGTCGCGCAAATTCGAGACTGAGTCTTTGTCGTTGGACATCGGGGTGAGCTCCTTTTACTTGCCGGGGCAATCTGTGTTCGCCCGGGGTAGAGGGTTTCCCTCTGGCGGACGCCCGCATTCTACGCCACGGTGCCCGAGTGATGGCAAGGACTCTTTCGCACGCCGCCTTGGTCGGCATTTTGGCACTTGCAGCAAGCTGCGGTGGCGCTGGGCCGCAAGGTCCTCAGGACCCCACCCGGGTGGCCGAGGACTTGGGTCGCGCGATGGCGATGATTGATGCGGAATACACAGATGTGATCGCGCGTGATCGGCTCTACAAAGGCGCGGTGCGGGGGATGCTGGCGGAGCTCGACCCCCACTCGTCCTACTTCGACGCCCAGGAGTTCAAGGAGCTGCAGGAGCAAAGCAGCGGCGATCGGGTGGGCATTGGCGTGGAGCTGGATTTGCGCGGCGGGCGGGCGCGCATCATCGCGCCTGTAGAGGGCTCTCCGGCGGCGCGCGCAGGCGTGCAAAGCGGTGACGAAATTGTCAGCGTGGACGGGCATCGTTTGGATCTCGAAGGCGCGGAGAAAACATTGAGGCGCCTGCGCGGTGAGCCCGGCCAAGCGGCCCAGCTCGTGCTGCGGCGCGGCACCAGCGATGTCAGCGTCACGGTGACGCGCGAGTCATTGCACTTTGCATGCACTGTGAGCAAGCTCATGCCGCGCGCACTTTGGTACCTGCGCATTCGCGCGTTTCAACAGGGCTGCCACGACGAGGTGATGCGCGCCTGGTCGGCTCTGCCCGAGCCGAAACCGCTAGGCATTTTGCTAGACATGCGCGGCAACCCCGGTGGCTTGGTGAGCGAATCGGTGAGCCTTGCCGACGAATGGCTGGAGCGCGGCGACTTGGTGCGACTGTACAGTCGAGGCGTGCTGCGGGAATCGACCCCGGCGCATGAGGGCGGAGCGTGGGTGGGTACGCCTACGGCTGTGCTGATGAACCGATGGTCTGCCTCGGCTGCCGAGATTTTGGCCGGCGCACTGCGCGACGCCTCCAATGACCCTGCCGCGGTTGGGTCACCGCGCGGTGGCCTC
>JAYWGI010000392.1:0-4881 GCA_043779025.1 Myxococcales bacterium | reverse complement strand
GGTTTCGCGACTCAAAGCCCTATGAAACCCACGCTCCTCCTCGCATTGCTCGTACCGTCCGCTCTGAGTGCGGCTTGTTTTGTGGAGGTGCAGAGCCTGTCCTCAAGCATGCAGCAAGCGGATTCGGGAACTGTTTTCGTCGACCCGCCGGAGCCACCTCCGAACACATACAAGTGCGGATGGGAGCGCGATTTTTACAAGCTCATTGGCAATTCAGGCCCCCGAACCTACGCGCGCATTCAATACGATAGGACCGGGCAAGTGAGGGCTGCGAGCTACCTGAAACCAAGCGGGTCCAACCGTGGCCCTCAGGTGGAGAGGCTTCTGAGCGTCGGCCCGAACTACGTGGCTGTCAACACGGTCGACGACACCGGATATTCGACCATCGATCTTGTTGACCCGGCAAACAACACTCCTGTTACAACGACTACTTGGCCAAGCTATTTGAGCGCAGGGCGGCGAACGTTTTCAGCACGACATGGTGATGTTCAGTACCTGCTTTCTGATCCCGTGCAGAACACGCAGTTCAACGTTGTAAACAACTACATCTCGCTTTTCGCCATCGACCTGCGGAAGGGCGTCCCCTTGGAGGCGCAGACGATTCGGTTCGAGGGCGCGCCGTTCGAGTGGACAGACAATAACCCGCTCTACAAGTTCTCGTGGGCGGGCGAATTTGGCGACTTTAACAGCAAGCAACGAGGACTTTGGTTTGACGAAGGTGTTGCCGATGCACAATTGGCGCTCTACCTCCAGCAGGGCCAAGACTTGTGGCGGGTAAACTTGGGGGACAGCATTCCGGTCGGCCGAAAGATATTTCGTGGTTCAAATTTGCCCATCACCACCTTCATCACGCCGGGTACGACCGACGTGTATTGGTTAGAAATGATGGGCGCAACGGGCGAGTACCGTTTGCACCACAGCAACCAGCAGAGCAGTCCGCCTCAGGATGACATTTTGGCGGTGTATTCTGGCGGTGCCGGAGCCATTCCAGGCTCGAACGGAGCACCGATCGCCTTGGTCTACGATGCACCTCGAAGTCGTTTTCTTCTTCAAACCAACCACGCCATTCTCGCGCTCCCGCGTTCGGGCGGATCGTTCACCGAGCTGTATAAGCGTGAGTACGATGCCAGCCGCGGGATGTTGAGCTCGACGTTGCGCCTGAATGGTGCAGGGACGGAAGCCTATTTCGATGAAAACTGCGCGGGCGCGAGCGCAGCCGAAAGCATCCAGTATGGTCCGCGCGCGATGAACCTGGCGACAGGGAATGTAGAATGGCTTTGGGAACGTCAGGGGTTTCCGCTCTTGGAGGGAAACTTCAGCGTTGAGCACAACGGAAAGTTTGCGTACCGAGTCATGTCGCCCGATGGCGAACGCTAACCATGCCCTCCGCCCCCGTCACCAAGCCTGCCTTGCGCATCGTTGCCAGCAATTTACCTCGCTCGCCGATAAGCGTGCTAGATGCACGCAATGGCGATGAGCGCGCCTTGCGAGCGCTCTATGAGCACAACGTGGACTACGTGATGGGGATGTGCGTGCGTTTGCTGCGGAGCCGTGAGCGCGGGCGGGAGGCGACGCAGGAGGCGTTCGCGACGGCCTTTGAGAAGCTGCCCGAACTGCGTGAAGATTGCAGCTTTAGAGCTTGGGTGGCGCAGATCGCGGTGCACGCTTGCCACGCGCAAATGCGCGCGGCCAAATGGACCTCGCTCTTCGGCTTGCTTGGCGGCGATGAGGTTACGCCGCTCGATGAGCTTGCAGACGCGAGCGCGCCGCCGGAGGTGCTTCACGATTTACGGCGTGTGGGACAGGCGCTGTTGAGCGTGCCGCCCGAGAGCCGCATCGCGTGGAGCTTGAAGCACTTGGAGGGCGACAAGCTCGAGGACATCGCAGCGGCATGTGCATGCTCGCTGGCCACGGTGAAGCGTCGCATTCTGAATGCAGAGCAAATGATTCTGGCCGAACTTGGGGAGGCGCCATGAACGACGAACAGAGCAAATACGCAGAGCACTTTCGCGCGGGTGTTCCTAGCTCCGAGCGTGCGGCGATGTGGACGCAACTACGTGCAAAGCGCAACAACGCGCGGACGCGTGGGCGCGCGGTGGCAGCCTGCGTGCTCGCGGCCGCCGCAGCCCTGATGGTGGCAATGCTCGCGCGCACATCGGCGCCTGAAATAGCCGTCGTTGCGCCCGGCCCATTGCACCTAGAGCTTGGGCGGGCGGATGTCCCTGCGGTCCTTGCTGCTGCGCCAACCGGCGCCGCGCGGGTGGTGCGCTTCGACGACGACTCACGCGTGACCCTGGGCGCGGCTGCGCGCATCGAGGTGCTGGAGAACACGGCCACAAGCTTTGCGCTCAAGCAGGCCATCGGCCAAGCGCACTACGAGGTCACGCCCGGCGGCCCGCGGCGGTGGAGTGTGGAGACGACTCTGGCGCGTGTGGAGGTCGTGGGTACAGGATTCGAGATAGATGCAAACGACACGCATGTGTACGTGCATGTCGCGCATGGCGTGGTGCTTGTGAGCGGCGAGCTGGTGCCGGAGCATGTGCAGCGCCTCACTGCGGGGCAAAGTCTGGACGTCTTGAAGCCCGTTGAAGCTCTGGGTGGCCTTGGAGGCGTCATCGCAGGCGAATTGCCGAGAGCCGGCGCATCTCAAGGGAAAAAGCTGGCCATTCGCGACTCCGTAGTTGATGCGCTGTGGACTGACGCCGATGCTGCGCGCAGCCGCCACGATACGGCATCTGCGGTGTCGGCGCTGAGCCGCATCGTGCGAGAGCACGCCTCGGACGAGCGCGCGGGCCTTGCGGCGCTGACACTTGGTCGGTTGCGCATGGATGTACTCTCGGAGCCAGCGCAAGCAGCGGCCGACTTTGCCGATGCGCTCCGCTTGGGCCTAAGCCCCGCGCTCCGTGAGGACGCCACGCTGCGCCGATGCGAGTCGCTTGCAGCCTCGGGCCAGGCGGAACGGGCGAGGGCGGAGGCGCACGCCTGGCTTGCCTCGCATCCCGAAGGTGCGGCCCGATTTGCGCCGTGGGAAAAATAATGCACTATGCATGCATAGGGAGTGTCGCGTGCGCTGCCTGTCTTGTTGCTGGAAAGGTAGCGGCCGCGCCCGTCGTGGAGCCCGCGCACGTACAGCTCGTGCTCCCAAAATGCGCGGCACTGAGTTTCGACGCCCCAAGTTTTGAAACGCTGGTGGGCGTGGAGCTCGCGCAAATGGGCGCCCACACGGCAACGGCCGCGGCGACTCATCCTGTGGCCACGCTCCGCGTGGATCAGCAGATATGCTCGCAGGATGCCACGCAGGTGACCGTCACTGTCGTTGATGCGCTCACTCAAAAGGTGTCGGCGCGCTCGATAGAACTTGCCGCCAGCACGCCAAGCGCGCGTGCGCGTGTGCTCGCGATTGCCTCCGCCGAGCTCTTGCGCGCGAGTTGGCTCGAGCTAAGCGCTGAGCGCGCGCGCGCCGTCGTGGAGGGCGTTGTGCGCTTGGGCGTGACCTCGTTTGAGGTGCGGCAAACCGTGGTGCGCGCGCCGCTGGCCTCCGCCGCCGTGCCTTCCGCCCCGGTGCACGATGTGGCGCCCCTGAGCCAGTGGCACGTTGCGGCGCTTGCGGACACGCGCTTGTTCATCACGGAGCGCGGAGGCTTGTTTGGCGCCTCGGTGAATGTAGGCCGCGCGGCCAAAAATCATAGCGTTGATGTATCTGCAAAGTACAATCAAGGCGAACTGCCTGATGCTTTGGGGCGTATCTCGCTGGGCATGGTGTCTCTCAACGCGCGGGTGGCCAGGCGCTGGGTGGGCGAGCAAAGTAGCTGGTCATTCGGCCCCACGCTCGAAGCGGGCTACGCGTGGTGCAGCGCACTCGCATCGCCGGGCGCAGTGGCCGGGGCGGACGGACATGCGCCAATCTTGCTCGTGGGTGCAGCCGCTGAGTTCGAGGGCCATGTGGCCGGAGATCTCGCGGGCCGGATGCGCGTAGAGCTTGGGCAGACCGTGCTGGGCTTGGACGCCAACAGCAATGCACGCCGCGCAGCCGCCATCCACGGCGCCTACATGGGGCTAAGCGCAGGGCTAAGCTTTGGGCTCTAGAGCGCAGGCGGGCATCAGTCTACTACATCGATGTAATCTACATAATCTCCGCGGAAGGTGCGCAATGTGGTCGCAGCCCCATCAACATGCACAATGGAGTTGTGTGCAAGATGCACCTTTCCCTTGCCGCCCGGCGAATCACAAATGAACTTGGGCAACGCGATGCCCGACATGCGGCCCTGAAGCTCGCTCATGAGCTCCATGCCGCGCCGGAGCGCTGTGCGCAGGTGCCCGGTGCCGCGCACGGGGTCCATTTGGAGTAGGTAATAGGGCCGCACCCGCACGCGCAGAAGCCCCCGGAAGAGCTCCTCGAGCGCTCGTGCCGAATCGTTCACGCCGCGCAGTAGCACCGTTTGGTTCATCACTGGGAATCCGGCATTGGCGAGCTTCTCGCAGGCCGCGCGCGCCTCGGGAGACAGCTCTTTTGCATGGTTAAAGTGCGTCATCACCCACAAGGGATGAAAGGGCTGCAGCGCCGCCACCAGTTCGTCCGTGATGCGCATGGGCAGCGTGACCGGAACACGCGTGGCGAGCCGGATCGTCTCGACGGACTCAATGCTTCGGAGCGCAGCCACGATGCTTACGAGGCGCTCAGTGCCCATCGCGAGCGGGTCTCCGCCCGAGAGGATCACGTCTTTGATCTCCGGATGCGCGCGCAGGTAGGCGAACGCGGGCGCGAGCTTTTCCAGGCTCACGGGGCCGCCGCCGTCCCCTACCATGCGCGAGCGCGTGCAGAAGCGGCAGTACACGGCGCAGCGATCGGTCACGAGCAGCAGCACGCGATCGGGATAGCGC
>JAYWGI010000391.1:0-1799 GCA_043779025.1 Myxococcales bacterium | reverse complement strand
ACCCCTCGCGACGCGCCATGCAGCGCTTACAGGGGATCGAGATCGCCCTTCCACAGATCCGCGTTTAACCGCTCAAACGCATCGGCATAGCCATGACTTCGAAACGCGAAAACGACCGTTCGCGCCTCCTGCCGCGGAGCCACATGGGCGGGCGCCCTTCGCTGCAGCCACGTTGGCCCGACGACGGCGAGCACAATCGCGAGCACAATGGCGACGAGCAATGCCGGAGGGTCTTCAATGTCGTTCATGCTCAACCAGACGCGCAGCGCCAGACATACGAGAGCGGGCGCAGCTATCAAGCCCGGCAGCAGGACCGTGCGGCGCCAGTGCTCAGACTCGCAGCTCCTGCAAATGGGAATGCGCCATCGCAGCGTGACTTCACTGTCTTCGGTGACGAATCTAGAGGCTTCTTTCAGCACGCCGAGCGCCAGGTCGCTGGTCGTCGTGACGTTAAATCGGCCGCACGCGATGCACTCTGGCGGCCAAGCCGTCTCCAAAGCCCGTCCCAATGGGATCGGGATATCTTTTGGCGTCGAGTGACTCACCGCTCGACCAACCCTGTAAACCGCCTAGGCAACCAAGCTCTCCCACATGAGCGCGCACGCCGTTACTTGCACAGCTCGCCTGGGCGCATGCCGGCTTCGTACGCCGAAAAGAATTCGCTCGCCATCTGAGCAATGGGCGCCGTCGCGGGCACAGCGCTTAGGTTGATCTGTGTTTTTCCACGCAGATTGACGAGCTCGACCCGCAGTGCAACGCGGTTTCGGGGCGCCGTCGTCAGCTCACGCACACGCGTTTCGGTAAGGGTAAACGGTTCAGGGTAGCCCAGAGCCACGACCGTCGAGACGGCCCGGGGGGTCGCGGAGTCGACCCACAGGCAATACGTGCGGGACGGACCGATACCCGCGTCCACTTTGCCCGCGCCGCTGGCCGCCGGCTTCGTGTCGCCTGAGCTGCTTGACCCAACTTCGCTGCTTGCGGATGCTGCCGGGGCGGTCGCGTTCTCGGGCGACTTGGGCGCACCGCCACAGGAGATGCATATAAGGACAGAAACGGCGGCTTTGTTCATGTGTTCAGCGATATCATTGCGTGTGTGGTTGCGGTCTGAAGATATGTTTCAGCGGCCGATTTCAGCAACGACTGCCGGTGCGTCGTGGCTACTTTCTAATCCATATGGGGCCTGCGATGCCCAATGGTACGCTTTCGAGAAACGGAACGGCATCCTCCATGCTTTGGTCGCCCGCGGCCACGGCCGTGACGAAGCCTGCCGCGGGAAGCGAGATGTCGGCTGTGAGCGTCGCGCGAAGTTCGGCGCGATTGTCGGGGTTGAGCGCGTAGCTGCGCCATTCGGTTCCGCCTACGTAGAAGGCCGCTCTGGTGAGGCGCACCCACGGTGCGGCGCGCACCTCGGCCCGTAAGCCGACCATGCGATTGCCTTTGAGGGTGCTCCCCGACGGTTTGCCGTCGGCTGTAAGCGTGATGTAGGCGCCGGATGAAAGCGTGATGTGGCCGGCGCGCAACCCGGCGACTACGCCCGGCTCTTGGTTGCTTGCGCTCTGCACATACGTGCGTGGATAGCCGGCCCATCGAAACAGGATTTGATGTGAGTCCGAGCTCGCTGTAACGAACGGAAAATGGCCCTGCTTGCTAAGCGTATCTAGATCTGCGAGCAGCGCCAATGGGCCGTCGATGTGGGGTGATGCGTAGCCGTTGATAAGCTCTACACCGTCGAAGGGAAAGTCCTTGAGCACGCCCGGCACTTCATTGAAGTAGCCCAATTGCCTATCAAACCGAGGATG
>JAYWGI010000390.1:0-4931 GCA_043779025.1 Myxococcales bacterium | reverse complement strand
CGACCCCAAACCGCTCAGCATTGGCGGCTATGTGGAGGCCTACTACGGCTGGAACTTTGCGGAGCCGCAGAGCGGGCTCAACAATTACCGAGGCTTCGACAATCGCCACAACAGCTTCACGCTCTCGAACGTGGCGCTAGATGCGCGTTTTGACAAGCGCGCGGTCGTGGGTCGCCTGACGCTGCAAGTGGGCCATACGCCCTCTACGTACTACAGCGCCGAGCCGTCGCAGCTCGGTGCAAGCGGTGCGAACAAAAGCGACGCGCAGCTTTGGAAATACGTGCAACAAGCACACATCGGCTACCGCGCAGACGAGGTACTCGAAGGGCTGGTGCTCAGCGCGGGGCTGTTCCTCTCGCCCATCGGCCCGGAGAGCATGGTGGTGCACGACAACTGGAACTGGTCACGATCTAACCTGTTCTATTGCTTGCCATACTACCACGTGGGTATGCGCGCGGCTGTGCCGGTGAGCGCACGCTTGACCGCAACAGCTGCAGTTTACAATGGTTGGAACAACGTCGTAGATAACAACCCTGGAAAATCGGTATCGCTTCAGCTCGCGTATGAAAACCCTGGCAACGTCTCGGCGGCGTTGCAGTACTTTGCGGGCAACGAGCGCGCGCCCGGTGCGCTCGAGGGCCCCGCGTGGCGCCACATGCTGGACGCGTATGCCACTTGGGCGGTGAGTTCGCGCGTTGCGCTTTTGAGCCATGCCAACGTCGGGTTTGAGCCCAACCGCATGGGCACCAGTTGGTGGGCCGCAGGCGCACAGTCCGTGCGGGTTAAGCTGACTCGTACGCTCTACGCAGCACTGCGCGAAGACGTGTTCTACGAGCACGCGGCGTTCGGAGCGGCGGGCATTGCGAGGCCCATTTTTTGGCCGTCGGAGTGGGTGGCTTCGGGCACCGCGACGGTGGACTTCAGGCCCAAGGGCCACATGGCATTTATGCTCGAGTACCGCCATGACGCGGCCGCTGCATCGCAATTTTTTGCGGCGCAAGATGTACCCAGTGGCGCGGCCACCGCACGCACGCAAGACACGCTGACAGCGGGCGCGACCGCCTGGTTTTAGGGGGCACATTCATGAGCGTACGAGCCTGTCCGTTTTGCAAAGAGGTCTACACCACCAAGGAGGCGGTCGACTGCCCCGTGTGCGGACTGCGCTTGGGCCCGCTGTCCGTAGCGACCGACGAAGCGGGCGTGCAGGGCAGTGTGTTGCTCGCCCACGTACCCATCACCGACATGCGTTACGGCCGGGCTTGGCTGCTCCTTGCAAGCGTGTCTGGCATTGTCTTTTTCCTCATGCCGTGGGTACGCGAAGTGTTCCCCTATGAGGCCGATTTGAGCGGATTTGACATCGCGCAGCGCACCATGGCTGGGTGGATGTGGGGGCCTTTGGGTGCGTGGATGGTGCTGCAATCGGTGGTGGTGTCGCGCAAATCGCGCTTTGACATGATGCGCTCGCGGATGGCTTGCGCCGTGCTTGCGTTGGTGCCAATAGCTGCGGTGTACATGATTCACGCGCACCCCCCCACGGACGATGCCATCGGAATGCGCATTGCATGGGGCTGGGGTTTGTGGGCCGAGGCCGGCGCGGGCGTGTTCGCATTTTTCGCGGCACTGCGCTTTGGTAAAGAGCTTATGTGGAACGCGGGCGCGCGATGACGACCCGGCGTCGGTGGACGGTTACGGTCGGCACGGTAGCGATACTGGCCGCGTCGATGTTTGGCCTTGGAGGTTGCTTTGGCGCGCCGGCATACCACGGCGCCAAGAGCCCGCACTTCGACGGCGAAGAATTTTTTAACACGCCGCGCCTCGCGCTGCCGGGCCTTGGGAAGATGCTCAAGTGGAAGCTTGGCGGCCATGACATCCCTTGGACCCAAGCGCAGGCCGAGGTCTCAACCACCAAGCCCGAGGCCGCACCCCAGGCGGCGATACGTGCAACCTTCATCAATCACGCCACGGTGCTTTTGCAATTGGATGGCTGGAACGTGCTCACCGATCCGGTTTGGTCAGAGCGCGTCGGCCCCGTGTCATGGGTAGGCCCCAAGCGGCAACGTGCGCCCGGCGTGCGCTTTCAGGACTTGCCGCGCATCGACGCCGTCCTCATCAGCCATAGCCATTATGACCACTGCGACGTGCCCACCTTACTTCGCTTGCAGGAGGCGCATCACCCGCGCGTATTCGGGGGCTTGGGCTCGGCAGCGATGTTGGCGGAACATGGCGTCACCAACGTGACGGATATGGACTGGTGGCAAACCATTGCGCTTAAAGCGGCCGGTAGGCCAACGCTCACGCTGGGCTTCGCGCCTGCGCAGCACTGGTCCAACCGCAGCTTCACCGATGTGAACCGCGTGCTTTGGGGCAGCTATAGCGTGCGTACTACACGTAAATACGTGTACTTTGCAGGCGACACCGGCTGGGGCCCGCACTTCTCAGCCATTCGCGCTGCATGGGGCGAACCCGACTTGGCGCTGCTGCCCATCGGCGCCTACGAGCCGCGTTGGTTTATGCACGCGCAGCACATTGGCCCTGATCAAGCCGTGGCGGCCCACCAAGAGTTGCGCGCGCGCAGGAGCATGGCCATTCACTGGCTCACCTTCGACCAGTCGGACGAGGGCCAGTACCAACCGGCGGGCGAGCTCGGCGTGGCCCTTGCGGCGGCCGGCTTGAGCCCCAAAGACTTTGTCGCCGTCGAGAACGGCGGAGTGGTCGAAGCAGACGCCCACGTACTCCATTCGGATCCCCCCCAGCCACTGGGCGATCCCGGCCCGCCAGGCAGTTAACATCTCGTTCGCCCGCATCTCTGCGTCGCAGTAAGGTGGTGTGGCAAAGCGGTCGTCGGCGTGGTACGCAGCGCGCACGCCATGCCAGAGCATACCTCGTTCTTCAGCTATCTCGTTCACATGTTCCCCGCGCTAGGCCGCAACATGGGGGCTTTGGGCAAGACCTTGAACGGCCAGCCGGTCACCGAGCACATGGCCGAGCCGCTGGTGGCCAGCGTGTTTATCTCGCTGCTCATTGTGGGCTTGGCCTACATGATCCGCGGCAAGCTTAAGAGCCACGAGCAGAGCATCATCCCAGACGCGACGCTGTCGCTCCGCACCTTCTTCGAGCTGCTTGTGGGCATGTTCTACGACATGATGAAGGGCATCATGGGCCCCGAGCGCGCCAAGCGTTACTTCCCGGTAATCGGCACCTGTGGACTCTTCATTCTGTTTGCAAATTACCTGAGTCTCATCCCCGGCATCTTGCCTCCCACAGCCAGCTTGCGCATCACCTTGGGCATGTCGCTGCTCATCTTCTTGTCGTTCAACTACTACGGCATCAAAGCCAACGGCATCGGCTACTTCAAGCACCTGTGCGGGCCTTGGCTCGGCATTGCCGGCTTGCCGATCAACATCCTCATCTTGGGCGTTGAGATTGTCTCCTTGTGCGTGCGTCCGATCTCGCTGGCCATGCGCTTGTTTTTGAACATGGCGGTAGACCACCTCCTGCTCAGCATCTTTGTGGGCATGGTTTGGTTCTTGGTTCCGGTGCCGATCCTGATGCTTGGCTGCTTGGTTTGCATTGTGCAGCCGGTGGTGTTTTGCTTGCTGTCGGCCATCTACATTGCGCTCGCCACCGAGCACGAAGAGCACGGCGAGCAGGCAAATCACGCCGGTCACGCTTCCGGTCACCACGCCTGAGCCTGGGGAAAGCGGAGCGCGGGCGCGACGCGCGAGAATTGCACTGGATCTAAGTCCCGAAAAAAGTTATTGCGGCGCCCATCGAAGGCGCGCCTTCCAAAAGCCCCTCCAGACATCGGCTCCGCGTTTCGGTGCCCTGTCTTTCTCTAAGAACCCATCATCAACAATCTCCCTAAGGAGCACCCTCCGATGTCGACCTCCAAGAAGCTCGCGGCTCTCGCCCTCACCTCGCTCGCTCTCGCTCCTCTGACCGCGTTCGCGCAAGAGGCCGGACACCAGTCGAACCCCGTCGCCGGGCTCTCGGCCGCCATCGCCATCGGCATGGCTGCTTTGGGCGGCACCTTGGCCCAGGGCCGCGCAGCTTCGACGGCACTCGAAGGCATCTCGCGCAACCCAGGCGCCGCTGGCAAGATCATGACCCCAATGATTCTGGGCCTCGCGCTCATCGAGTCTTTGGTGCTCTTCGCTCTCGTCATCGCGTACTTTCTGCAAGCCAAGGCCTGAGCCTTTGCCGTGTGGCTTCGGCCACATCAGAGACATGCCTCTCATGCCGCAAGGTGTGAGGGGCATGTGCCGTTTGTGTGCGGTCTACAGCGAATCGTTGACAAGGTGGATGCACTGCTTCATCGTTGAGGCATGGCCGGCAAACCCGTGGGAAAACGCCTGGTAGGTGCCGCCGTTTCGGTTCTCCAAACTTCCGGCATCAGCAAGCTTGCCCAAGATTCACTGCACAAGGCCGCCGAGGTCACGGGCGCCGCCATCGCGCGCGAAATGCCCTCAGGCCCCGACGTGCTCGCCGCGCTCGCGAGCCGGCTCGTGATGGTCGTGACCGACGAGCTTCCGCGGGCCCTGCAAAGCGGCGCCAAGGACAGTGTCGAGAAGATACGCGCGCGCGCCTTGCGCCAAGCGGCGGCGCTCATTCTCAACGAGGATCGCATGCGGCAGCTGCTTGGCGTTGTGCTTGCCTCGGGCGATGACCCGCAGCTACAGGCCCACCTTGCTGAGCACGTACGCACGCTGCGGGCTCTCACCGCCACCATCGCCGGCAAGCCTAAAGAAGACCCGGATGTCACCGTGCTGATGGCCACGCTGTGGGGAATCGGCTTCCAAAATCTGATCATGCCCATGGATGCCTCAGAGGCTGAAGCCGTGCAAAAGCGCTTGCAGGAGTGGATCCGCCACATGCCCAACGCGCAGAGCCAGCCCAAGCGCAGCAAGACGCAAACGCGCCCGTAGTGTCAT
>JAYWGI010000389.1:0-18264 GCA_043779025.1 Myxococcales bacterium | reverse complement strand
TTTGCGCAGGAGCTTGATGGCATCGCGGGTGGCGGTCGCAACGGCGCCACCACCACCAACATGGTCGAGATCATGAAGCTCATCTTCGTCGCCTGCATCGGCTTTGGTGCAGCGGGTGCGACCTTGGTCGGCCAATCTATTGGCGCAGGGCGCAACGATTTGGCCAAGCTGTACGGCTGGGCCGCGGCGCGTACGGGGGCGCTGATCTTTGCAGTCGTCGGTGTGCTGGTGGGCGTCGTGTTCAATCATCAGATCTGCGCGTTCGTCACGCACGATGTGGGCGTACAGGAGTTGATGCACGCGCCGCTCCGCGCCATGGCGCTTGCAACGCCGCTCATCGCGGTCGCGCTCATCCTCACGGAGGCCTTGTTTGGGGCTGGCCGCGCGGCCTCGGTGGCATTGGTGCAGCTTGCACTCGTTTTTGGCGTGCTTGTGCCTACGGCCCGGTACCTCTCAAAGCAAACCGACATGGGTGTCTACGGCATGTGGGTCGCGGCCGTGGTTTATGCGGTACTGGCGTCTGCCGCGCTCAGCGTCCTGTTCGCGCGCGTGAAGCCCAAAGCACTGTAGGGGTAGAAAAACAAAACACCTGGCCTCACTGCTTGAACAGGGGCCAGACTTCTTATGCATGTGTTCTACAATTACTTGGGAGAGCGCGCCAAGTTGAGTTCTATCGTGAGCAGAATCTCGTCCTTGATAAGGTTGTTGGGCTGGCCTGGGTAGACCACTCCAAAGTCCTTGCGGCTGATCCCAAACTCGCTCTTGAGGGTGAGCGATTGTGGGGTGAGTGAAGACGTGGCTGGGAAAGTCAGCGTCTTCCTCACGCCATGGATCTCCATGGTGCCCGTGACTGTGTAATTGCCGTCGGCACCTTTTACAAAGGAGTCCGAGACGAAGCTCGCTTTGGGGAACTTGGCGACGTCGAAAAAATCTGCGGACTTAAGATGCCCATCGAGCTTGTCCCCGCCGTCGCTCTTGAGCGAGGCGACATCGATTTCGATAGATAGTTTGCTGTGTTCCAAGTTCTGTTGGAGCAGGAGCATGCCTGTCACGTTGGACAGTGTGCCCAAGTGCTTGCCCGTGACTTTGGCACCCACGAAGGACACCTTGCTGTTGGCAGGCGTGATAGCCAGCGACTCGCGTGCAAACAGAGCCTCCGCCAGCACGGGCCTCTTGAGTTGCATTAGCTGCGCGCCTGGGAGCGCGGGCGCCGGATTCACCGGCTCCTGCGTTGTTGCCATGGGCTTACCTTCGACGGGATTGTTTTTGCATGCAGCCACCGAGGTGAGTACAAGCGAGCTCGCGAGCAATGCCAAGCGCGCGTGCATCACTTACGGCTACCTAGACCCACGTAGTCGCGCTGGGTGGCGCCCGTGTAAATCTGACGCGGACGTGCGATCTTGGTGCTGCTGTCTTCACGCATTTCCTTCCAGTGGGCGAGCCAACCGGGCAAACGACCGATAGCAAACAGCACCGTGAACATGTTGGTGGGGAAGCCCAGCGCGCGGTAGATGATGCCCGAGTAGAAATCTACGTTCGGGTACAGCTTGCGGTCTACAAAGTATTGGTCTTTGAGCGCGGCCTCTTCGAGCTGCTTTGCGATGTTGAGAAGCGGATCGTCGATGCCCAACTTGGCGAGCAACTTGGCCGCGGTCTCTTTGAGGATGGTCGCGCGGGGATCGAAGTTCTTGTAGACGCGGTGACCGAAGCCCATGAGCTTGAAGTCGCTGTTCTTGTCCTTGGCGAGCTCGACGTACTTCTGTACATCGCCGCCGTCGCGCTGAATGGCTTCGAGCATCTCGATGACTTCTTGGTTGGCGCCGCCGTGAAGCGGGCCCCAAAGCGCCAGGATGCCAGCGGCCACCGACGCGAACACGTTGGCGTGCGAGCTGCCCACCACACGCACGGTGGAGGTGGAGCAGTTCTGCTCGTGATCGGCGTGCAAGATGAACAAGAGGTTCATCGCGGCTTCGACGTCCGGGTCCACTTCGTACTTCTCGGAAGGGACGCTGAACATCATGTTCAGGAAGTTGCCGCAGTACTTGAGGTTGTTCTGCGGGTAGACAAAGGGCTGACCTACGGATTTCTTGTAGGCGTAGGCCGCGATGGTGCGGATTTTCGAGATCAGGCGCGCGAAGACCACCTCGAGCTCGGCTTTGTTCGATAAGTCGACCTCGTCGGGATAGTACGTCGAGAGCGAGCTTACCATGGCCGAGAGCACCGCCATGGGGTGCGCTGTGCTGGGGAAGCCATCGAAGAAATGCTTCATGTCCTCGTGGATGAGCGAATGGCGTGTAAGCAAATCGCTCCAGCGCGCGAGCTCAGATTCGCTGGGCAGTTCGCCGTGAATCAGAAGGTAGGCGGTTTCCACGAACGTGGACTTCTCCGCCACCTGTTCGATAGGGATGCCGCGGTAGCGCAGGATGCCCAACTCACCGTCGAGAAAGGTGATGGCGCTTTTGGTGGAGGCCGTGTTCATGAATGCGGGGTCGATGGTGACCAGGCCCGTCTTGCCTCGCAGCGGCGAGATGTCGATGGCTTTTTCATTCTCGGAGCCGACGATAATAGGCAGCTCTAATGTTGTAGAACCGAACTTGAGTTCAACCTTGTCCGACACGGATACCTCCACGGATTTTGCTTAGGGGCTGCGCAAAAAAACGCGCTGCCAGGACCCGAAGGTTAACCTGGAACAGCGCATCAAGTCGATGAAAAGCGAAATGTTTTACGCACTTCCGCATACATATTGCGACCTTGGCACGTCCTAGCGGGGCATCAGAATGCGGCCGGGCGCGCCTGACGCACCGGATTCGCTATGGCAGCTATTGCAGTCGCCGTTGGTTTGCGCGCCGCGCATCCGTCGCTCTTTGGTGCCCACCACAACTTTCGCGGTGTAGGGCATCGCAATACCGGCCGGGGCCGCAAAGTTTCCGTAGGCGTTGACGGGAATGTTCGTGACCGCGCCTCGAGCATCCGTAATGACGATTCGCGCGGAAACGCGCGGCCCATTGACGCCGTAGCAGTCGTCGGGTTCGTGTGCGGTGGGATACACCGTTCCGGCCAGTGAAAACTCAGGGCCACCGCCCGCCGAGTGACAAGAAACACAGGCGTTTCCAGGGTGCATGCGCATTCCATACCCGCTGCGATAGGTGGTGCCGCTCGTGCAGACGCTCGGCGTCGCAAACTCATCGACAGGGCCGGCGTCGGGCCGTCCTGCGTCGCTCGAACCGGCGTCGCGCGTGGTTGAGCCCGAATCCGGGGTGGCGGCATCGGGCCCTGCAGCGTCGGCGTGACCTGAATCCGTGGGACTCGCCGCGTCGGGGACTGAAATGGGAAAACCCGCATCCGGCAACGCACACCGCGCAGGCGGTGACCCCGCAGCGATCCAGGCGTCAAACGGGGCGCGCACGGCGTCTGGCCAGATTCCAGTTGGCGGCATCGGGGCTGCCTCGTCCTTCATTCGCACGAGGGCTTCGGGCGCTGCTGCGACCACTTGAGCGTAGTTTTCCAGCATAAGCCCGCCCCGCGCACGCGGTCCGCTATGGCAGCCTACGCATGGCGCGAGCAAGGTTTGGATGTCTGCAGGCAGTGCGGTCGCGCATGTCGCAACGCCCGCTTCGGGCGGAAGTGCCACGGCGGTCGCGTCCTCCGTTTTGGGCCTAGGCAATGTCGGCGTCTCAGGTGCTTTGCTGGCATCGACGCCGTCAGCTACCGCGGCGCCGCCTAGGGTCTCTTCAGCGCCCGCGTAGCAGCCGGCGGCCAAAATAACTGCAAATGGGAGGAATGCTCGTGCGCGTTTCATAGGGGACACTCCTGGCACTTAGCAGTCAAATCCAGATGTGCCATGTCCACTTGCGCAACGCGCGTTGTCACGCCTCGATCTTGGCGCGCCAACCACCTCACTTGCGCCGGGCACGCACCATCGCCACTAGTGCCCGGAGCTCGGCGGGTGCGACCCCGCCCGTCGCCAAAAACACGGCGGCGTAGCTCGCCATCGCACTCCCCAAGGCAAGCCAACTCGCGCCGCCGAGCATGTGGTGCACGAGCACCGCGCATCCGTATGCGACTAGTGATTTCGCCGCCGTTCGCGCGATGCGTGCATCCCACACGCGCCTGCCCAGACGGTGGGCAAAAAGCCCGGCTACCATAAGCTCGAGCAGCGAGAAGACCCACGCGTCGCCGCGCCCTGCGCCTCCAGTGCCCAGGCGTGCAAAGGCCATGGGAATGACAGCCATCATGAGCGCAGGCTGCAGCGCGAGCCGCATGAGCGACAGCCGGGTGACCTCCCACGAGCGATCTAGCAAAATGAGCGCCGTCGCGAACAGTACGGCGACATAGGTGCACACAAACGAGGGCGCCAAGCTCGCCAAGCTCGCGGCGCCGGCGGCGTACTTGTCACCGCATGCAAGATGCAACCATCGCTCCGCGCCCAAGCTCACCATCAACGTGGCGGGTACCACGAGCACCACAATGCCTTCGGTCGCGCGCCGCAGAATGCTAAAGAACTCGTCCTCGCTACGCAGCAGCGCGCGAGTCAGCAGCGGGGTGACAACCCATGACTCGAGCGGCGCCAAGAGCAACGTGAGAGACGCCAGGTTTTGCGCGGCGCCGTAGTACCCAAGCTCCGCGGGGGCGTTGCGCGTCAGCTCACCCAAGAGCCACACGTCGATGCGCCCTCCCGCCATGTACGAAAGCGTGTTCACAAAAAATGGCAACGATGCGAGCAGCACAGTGCGTGTCATCGCCTTATCGACGTGCCAGCGCAGGCCCACAGCACGCTGTGCGGAGGGCACCAACCAAAGGGTGCGCAGCGCTTCGGACGCGACCAGCGGCAGGGCCAACATGCGCAAGTCGGTCGTGTGCGCGAGCACCGCGAGGGTGCCTCCTCCCCAAAGTATTTTGGCGAGCACGTTGGAGAGCGCCAGGCGCGCGACCTTGGTGCTTGCTTGCAGCAACGCGCCCAAACTGGCGTTGCAAAGTGCAAGCACTCCGTACACGCCGAAGAGCACTAAAGCCCCAGCAATCTCCGCGCTGTGCTTGGCGTAGAGCCCATAGGCGCCTAGGAGCACGAGCAGCACAGCGCCTCCCAATACACGGGTCAAGAAGACGCCGCCCATGAACTCGCGCGCGTGCTCGGCGCGCTTCGAGACCTCGCGTTGAATGTAGGTGTCCAAGCCAAAGCCTAGGCTCAAACAGCCGAGCGCAGCGGTGTTCTCAACCCACGTATAGTGGCCGAAGTTGGCTGGTCCCATTTGCCGCGGCAACACGAAACGTACGGCGATAGCGACGGTCCACGTGGCCATCAGTGAGGCGCCGAGTTGCAGCGCACTGCGTAGTGCTACCGCAATATCCCGCTCGCGCTCCGCGATGGCATCAGGCGGAGTGGGTGCCTTTGGGCTTGCCGATTCCGTGCCATTCTTTTGATTCGTGATAGCGTCCGCACGTCCAGGGTCGTCCACGACGCCGAGGCTCTCACGTCTACTCATGTTTCGCCCAGGCCAATTCGTTCTAGGTTACGAGGTCGTCCGCAAGTTGGGCGAGGGCTCCTTTGGCGCCGTGCATCTGGCGCGCAGCGCGGACGGCGCCTTGGTCGCTATCAAGACCTTGGTGGCTGCGGCTGCGGACCACGGTTCGAGGTTCAGGCGCGAGGCGGCCGGGCTGCGGCGCGTCAACAGCGAGAACGTTGCGAAGATTGTGGACTACACGGAGTCGGAGGAGTTCGGCCGTGTGCTCGTGATGGAGTATATCCCCGGGGAATTGCTGTCGTCTGCCTTAGAACTCAGCGTGTTTTCCGTGCCCGAGTCTGTGGAGCTGGGGCTAGGTCTTGCCCGCGGCCTTGCCGACATGCATGTCCAGGGAGTGGTGCATCGCGACATCAAGCCCTCGAACATTATGCTTCGCACGACAAGCGACGGCGGGCATATGCCCGTGATTTTCGACCTCGGCCTGGCGCGCCTTTTGGACGGGCCAGGGGCGGCACTGGATCCTCGCGCCGAGCACACCAGCACCGGCGGGTTGGTGGCCATTGGCACCCCGGCGTACATGGCGCCGGAGCAGATTTTGGATGCGGCGCGCGCGCTACCTTCGGCCGATGTCTACGGCGTTGGTGTGTGCCTCTACCGTACGGCCCTGGGGAGGCTTCCGTTCGAGGGCGATGACCGCGACATCGCGCGTCGCAAGTTGACCGAAGAGCCGCCGCCGCTCAAGCTCCCGCGTCAGGATGAGTTCGGCTTGAGGTATGCGGCCGTTGTGAATCGATGCTTGGCGCGTCGCGCCGCCGAGCGCTTCCGCGATGGGGCCGAGCTTGCGGAGGCTCTGCAAGAGCTCTCGCAATTGGTCGCGCATGTGCCAAAAGCAGGGCGAATCACCTCAGGGACCTTGGCGCGCGTTGAGTTCCCGGCGCGCCGTCCTCCTCCCTCCTCCGGCACCTTGGCGCCAGGCTCTAGTCTTGCATTTCGTAGCCAAAAAAGCAGGCCAAGAGCTCTGTCTTCTACCCCTGCGAGCACGTTCGGCGCGGTCCGCAAAACGTGGTGGCAGGAAGCCGTTGGGTCCAGAGTTCTGCTCATCGCCGTCGCGCTCGTTGCGCTGGTCTTGGGCGTGTGGCTGGGCCTGCACTGAGCCGCGCGAACCGGCCACTGTCGCGGCGACGCGGTGACGCGGTGACGCGGTGACGCATTGGGGGCCCACAAACGCGCATAAGGTTGACACGCTTTCCATGGCCGGATAGCTGCCTAAACATGGCATCTACTCGTCCGCCCTTTGCGATCATTGGTGCCGCAGGCGCAGCCTTGGCTACCGTCTTCGCAGCCATTTCCACGCACGACTATGCCCAGCACTTAGACAGGCAGCTGCACGCGGTACACTGCTCCTTTATCCCGGGTGCCATGGGCGACGAAGGCAAGAACGCCTGCAGCGAGGCCATGTACAGCCCCTATTCGGCCGTGCTGCGCAGCGCTTACTGGGGAGGCATACCGCTTGCGCTTTTGGGGCTCGGCACATTTGCTTTCGTTCTAACGGCTTCAGTGTATCTTGCACGCAAGCGAGTGAGCCGCGCCGAGCTCTACGCGTATGCCGGTCTGTCGCTCGTGCCCTTTTTGTCCTCGCTGGTGATGTTCATGATCTCGATGTCGCGCTTAGGCTCCCTCTGCAAACTCTGCGTGGGCATGTACGTCGGTTCGGCCGTAATCGCGTACGCTGGGTTTTTGGCCTTCCAACGCGCGAATGCACCGGACGAAGTCGGAGGCAGCCAGCCACCTCCGGGCGGTACGCTTTCCAAGTGGTTGCCGGCAGGCGTAGCTCTTGGTGGGCTTGGGTTCTTCACGCTCATTCCTGCGCTTGTGTACGCCTCGTCTATCCCCGATTACACAGCCAAGATGAACAGCTGCGGCAAGTTGTTGGAGCGTGAGGAGAAGCACGGCGCGCTGCTCAAGATGCAGACCAGCAACCCCGTGAAGCCCGCACTCTTGTTTGAGGACCCGCTCTGCCCCACGTGCAAATCGGTGCATGAGCGTTTGGTCAGCGAGGGCATCTATGATCGTCTCGCGGTAAGCAGCGCCATGTTCCCACTCGACAACGATTGTAACCCCATGCTCGACCGGGCCATGCACCCAGGGGCCTGTGTTGTATCGAAAGCCGTGATCTGTGGCGACAAGGGCGGCCAAAGCCGCGCCGTGCTCGAGTGGGCCTATGAGCACCAGGATGACTTGGTGAAGGCCGGCAAGAGCAGCAAGGAGGCGATACGCGCGATGGTCCGCGCCAAGTTCGCAGACTTGGATTCGTGCCTCGACGCCAAGGCCACCGAGCAGCGCTTAAACCACATGTTGCAGTTCGCAGTGACCAACAAGATCCCCGTTAGTACGCCGCAGTTCTATGTGGACTCTACACGCATCTGCGACGAGGACACCGACTTGGGACTTAGCTACACCATCAAGAAACTCGCGCCGGAGGTGATGCCATGACCCGTTCCACCACACGCGGCATTGCCGCTGCAGCCTTGGCCTTTGTTGGCGTCAATGCCTTCGTTAAAACCGAGGTGCACGCGGCCAACCAGCGCCTCGAGCACCCCGAAGCAGTGAGCGCGGCTCCGCCCGTGGCCGATCACTCGGAGGCGTCCTACTGCACGCCCCAGTTTAAGCAGGTGCTGCAGCGCGTGCTCAATGCGTGCGGCTTGGTGGGCCAAGAGTCGCGTCGCGGCTGTCAGCCTGCCGATGTAAAGTCCTTCGCGCAGATCGACGACGCCGACTTCAATGCGCTGTTCACTCCGCTGCGGGAGCGCGGTGCGATCATTCAATACAAAGAGTCCGAGGACAAACTGGACCCCGAGGATCGCAAGCTCGTGGAGGACTTGTGGGCTGACCGCAAGCTGGCGCGCTACTTCTTCGTAGTGGCCCGCGCGTCCAAAACCGGATCGCCCGATGCGAACCGCGCGCTCTCGCACAAGCGTGCCAACTCCGTGCTGTTTCACTTGCAGGAGCAGACGCACGACCCGGACTTGGACAAGCAGGTGGGGATGCTGTGGCTCGGTAACGAGTTCGCCCAACTCTCCAAGGACTACTGCACGGGCTGGAAGACATCGAACCCGGGCGAGGCCTGCACCGAGGTCGCTGTGAACCGTAGCGCCTTCGTGAGCTGGGTAGACTGCAGACTCTGATGCGGGCGCTCCGCATGGTTGCAGTGTGCATGCTTGCGAGTGCCACGGTCTCAGGCTGTGACGACAAGCCCAAGGCGGCGCTTCAGCGCAGCGATATGGCCCGGGCGAGCGACACGGTCAAAACAGTCGAGGTGCCTAAGGCCGTGGAGCACGCGCCAGTCGCTACAACGACGCCACGTGCATTATGCACGCTGCTGCCAGCGGCGGCAGGCAAGCCTTTGCCGAGCAGCCCGCTTGAGCGCGTTGTCGCGCCCGGTGCGCCCGATCTGCCTGAGAAATTGCTGAGTTCGAGCCGCTGGACGTGGGTGAACTTATGGGCCGGTTGGTGTGGCCCATGCAAGCAAGAGATCCCGCTTTTGCGCAAATGGGCACGCGAGCTCGCAAGCACGCCCTCGGCCTTCGATATGGTCTTTGTGAGCCTGGATGACGACGCACGCCAAGCGCGAAAGTTCGTCGAAGAGCAGCCCCTTGCGGGCTTGCGCGCCTCCTACCTGGCGCACGAGGGCCCCAGCCGCGATGCATTCGTTCGCAGTCTTGGGCTCAAGCCCGACCCGTCGCTCCCCGTGCATGCCCTCTTCAACCCCGCCGGCAAGCTCGCGTGCGTGGTCGAGGGGGCCATCGAGGAAAGTGACAAGGCATTCTTCGTCGAGCGCTTCCGTTCTAGGTAGAGAAGCCACGCGACGCGACCTGGTGGGTCTATGCCGCAATGCGGCGGTGACGCCGCGCCCGACCTCGGCGGTGACCCAGAACTTGTGCCAAAACTTGGGTCAAAACTTGGCCGGGTGGCTCGCGCCCCTTTACGACTGGAGGTGTGAGCGACCCGCGCGACGAGACTGTGCATCCGCAAGAGCGATTGCCGCGCCCACTTGGGCGTCTGGTGTTGCTGAAACACCTGGCGCGCGGGGGAATGGGTCAGGTGTATCTTGCAGGTACCACCGGACTCGAAGGCGCCGAGAGCGCGGTGGTTGTGAAGACCATCCGCGGCGACAAGAACAAAGATCCCTCGTTTGTGGCACGTTTTTTGGACGAGGCGCGTGTGCATGCGCAATTGCGTCACCCCAACGTGGCAGCCATCTTGGAGACGGGCCGCGACGTCGATGGTGCCCCGTACACAGCGGTGGAATTTGTCGAAGGGCGCAGCCTGGCCGATGTGCGGCACCGCGCGATGCACGTGGGGCACAATGTGTCTTGGCCCGACGCGTTGGCGCTTTGTATCGAGATCGCGCAAGGGCTGAGCCACGTGCACGAACGGCAGGGCGCCGACGGCAAAGCGCTGCAGATCGTGCATCGCGACTTGTCGCCCCAAAACGTGGTGATTGGCTACGACGGTGAAGTCAAGCTCATCGACTTTGGTACGGCCCGCGCCGACAATCGCAAGTGCCGCACGGTGAGTGGCGTGGTCTATGCGAAGCCCGGCTATGTGGCGCCGGAGGTGGGCCGCAGCGAGGTGGGAGACCATCGGATCGACCTCTACGCCCTTGGCGTGATTCTTTGGGAATTGGTGCGTAATGCACGCTATTTTAGCGGTGATGCTTCGGCGCACATGGCCGAGGTGGCAAGTGGCCGCTATCACCCCGGGGCCGTTGCAGCCGCGGCCGGTGCGCCTGCCGAGCTAGATGACGTGCTGGTGCGGCTTCTGCAAAGCGACCCCGATGCGCGCTATCAGAGCGCGCGCGCGGCGCTAGGCGACATGGTGCGCCTGATGTCGCGCGCACCGGTGCACCCTGAAGGCCGCAGCTTGCGTGCGCGCGTTGCCAGCTTGATGCACGTGCTGTATCCGGCGGAGCCAGGGCAGTCGCGAGAGGAGTTTGCCAACCTCGTGGAAGGCGCTCGCGCGGCCGGCCTCACCGACCCCTCACAGCACAGCACGCCCGAGGCCCCGAGCTCCGGTCGGATGCGTGCCGCGGGCGCGCTAGGCCCCTTGCCCTACCGGCTGCTGCGTACCTTGGGAGAGGGGACCGCTGGCGTCGTGTTCGAGGCGGAGCACCTCGGCTTAGGGCGGCGCGTCGCACTCAAGATCGCTAAAGACGGCAGCTCGCCCGATCATGTTCGCGCCGAGGCACGTGCGGGGGCCAGACTCAATCATCCGCACGTGGTTCGCACGGTGGACGCCGGCACGACGGAGGATGGCCGGGCCTATGTGGCCACCGAATTGCTTGAGGGATGCACGTATCGTCGCTACGCCAAGTCCGGGCGCGCGCGTGAAGGTGTAGCGTGGAGGCTTGCCCTCACGCAGATGCGCGAAGTAGCGCTGGGCCTTGCGCACTTGCATGGCGCAGGAATGGTGCATCGCGACATCAAGCCCGAGAACTTGTTCGTATGTGCCGACGGGCACATGAAGTTGCTAGACTTAGGTGTGCATGCGCACATGGGCGAGCGTGCCGACGGTGGCCTCGTGTTTTTTGGGACGCCGAGCTATATGGCGCCCGAGCAAGTCACAGGGGAGGCGGTAGACGGTCGCACCGATCTCTATGCTTTGGGCTGCGTGCTTTACGAGGTGCTTTGTGGACAGACGCCCTATGGCGATGCGTCCAGTGCGGCCGTGATGCGCATGCAGTTGAATCAGGTCGCGCCCTCGTTGCAGACCCGCTCCCGACAAAGCCTGCCGGGGCCTCTTGTGAGCTTGGTCGAAGACTTGCTGGCGAAGAAAATGGATGCACGGCCGCCAGACGCTGCGGCCGTGATTCGTCGCATCGATGCGCTGTTGGTGCCGCGTGGGTCGGCATGGCTCACGCGCCGCAATCTTGAGCTGGGCGGGGCCGCATGTTTGCTGGCATGTGGATGGCTGTTGGGCCATGCCGGTGACGCCCCCAGCGCGCCTGTCGCACTGGCTCCGGTGCCCCCCGCTCCGTCGGCGCTGGTGGCCACGCTCCCCACTCCCGCACTTCCGATGGCCCCAGCGGCCACCGCACCGTCGTGGGAGCAGAACACGCGCCGCACGTCGCCTGCGCATGCTCCTGCAAAAATCGAAAAAGTGCGTGCTCGTCGCCTAGAGCGCGAGTAGTTTTTTCGCGTGCAAACCATGCGAGCGTTTATCGTGCTGCTATCGCTCTCGGGTCTGGCAACGGCTGGCTTCGGATGCAAGCGCCCGGCGCGTTGGGGTTCGAGTGATGCCTACGCCGCCGCGCCCGGGTCCGCAACGACGCTCCCCGATGGCGGCGTACGTGTGCAATCTGCACCCACGCAGGCCCCAGGCGCGCGTATTTATCCAGCGATCACGGCACCCACCGCCCCGACGTTGCAAGCATGCATCGCGGCTTATCGAAACGCGAAAACGGCCGATGATTTCGGTCGCATTGCAGATGATGCAACATGCACGCTTTCCGATGTCGCGCTCTTGCGATGGGCGAAGCTCGCGGCGCCAGATGTTGCCGCTGACGTGCTCGCACGACGTCGTGCGACGTTGGGGGTGCTGCGTAAAGAAGAGACTGACGTAGACGTGATTGCAGCACACGTTTCCCTCGCGCGTTTGGCGCACGATGCGACCGCGTTGCGCGATGCACTTTTGGTCGCCGTACGAACTCCGGCAATTGATCGCATCGCCGCGTTTTCGGAGCTTCAGAGTACGCCGCGCGAGTTACGCGCGAACGTGTTGGACCTCATCGACACGAGCCGTGCCGTAGGCCTCTGGAGCGCTGCTCCAAAGAGGTGGGCGGCGGCGAAACTTGCGGTTCCAAATGGCGCCAACGCGCATGAATGGACGAACGCCGGGCAGTCGTGGTTTTCGGCCGGCGATGCGGAGCAAGCGGAATCTGCATGGACAAATGCTCGCAAGGCGGCCAAGTCGGAAGGAGTGGCGGCGCAGTGCCATGTAGAGACCGCGCGCGCATCGGCCTACGGGCATCGAAAAAAGATCGCGCTCGCCGCATGGAAGATGGCCATGGCCGCGTGCAAGCAGCCGAACCCTGATGCAATGCCCCATGCGGACCCAGGGCTGCCTCGCATCCGCTTTAACATCGCGCGCGCGCTGTCCGCGACGGGAAGTGCGCGGGAGGCGCGTGATGCCTTTTTGAGCCTGGCGCACGACGCCGCGACGGATCGTCTTGCGGACGACGCGAAGCTCAAAGCGGCCAATCTCACACGAGACCTAGACGGCGAAGACGCCTACCGCGCGGCGCTCGAGCAACTCATTTCCGGTCCCAAGGAGGCTGACATGCGCGACGAGGCGCAGTCTCTTCTTTATGTGAGCTACGCACGTGGTTCGCAGTGGGACAAGGCCCGCGCCGTGGCCGAGGGCATGAGCATAAGTGCAGCAGGCGAAGCTGTGTGGTCTGGTGGCAAAACGCTCTACTTCATGGCGCGCGCAGACGAAGCATTAGGCCGCGCAGACGCCGCATGGGGCGAATACGCGCGCGTGCTTCAGCAGTATCCTGGTGCATACTACATGCGGTTGGCGGCGACCCGATCGCTCGCGCTTCGGCCTGGCGATGCCCGTACACTGTGGGCGGCCAAGCGTGCGGCCGACGCGGCGCCTAGCAGCACTTGGGCGACCCCGGCTTTTGTCTCACAGCCCTGCTTTGGCCGTGTGGTGGCGCTCAGCGAGGTGGGCGAGACCAAAAGGGCAACCGAAGCAGCCAAGGCATGTGCCGCCAGTGAGCCACTTGCATTGGGTGTGTGGTACACGCAGTTGGGCGCATTCGACAAAGCGCGAGGCATGGCGCGAGGCGGGTTCCTCGACCCCGCGCGCCTGCCTGAGGACAGCAACTTCCTGAGGTGGGGAATCGTGTTTCCGCGTGCCTACGAGCCACTTGTGCGCGAGGCCGGGCTGCGCGAGCATGTCTCGCCGGCGTTGGTGTGGGGCATCATGCGCGAGGAGTCTTCGTTTGTACCCGACATTGCGAGCCCCACGGGCGCGCTGGGGTTGATGCAGCTCATGCCCGGCACGGCGGCCGAGGTCGCCAAGGGAACGCCATGGAGTTCGGCTGCAGCGTCGCTCAAAACTCCGGAGGAAAACATTCCTTTAGGCACCAAGCTCTTGGGTCACTTGGCCAGAAAATATGCTGGCAATGAGGTGCTTGTGGCCTCTGCCTACAACGCCGGGGAAGCAGCGACCGATCGTTGGCTCGCCAAGCGCAGCTCCGTCGACTTTGACTTGTGGGTGGAAGAGACCCCCTACGACGAAACCTTTGGCTACGTTAGGCGCGTTGCATCAAGCGCCGCGGTCTACAGAGCCACGCACCTGGGGGCCTCACTGCTCGAGGACTACGTGCTCGTTGCACCTGCGACTGCGGTCCCGCCAGCATCTTTGACTACGGCTGCAATGACCGCACCATGACCACGCGCGTTCAGCGGGTGGAGCCAGAGTTTTTGTCGACCGGAGGCCCGGTAGTCCTGTGGCGTGACGTGAGCGCCGCGCTGGAGCGGCTCGTATTTGGCGAGCAGCGCCTGGCCTCGCCTACCGATAGGCTTTGCGCGGTACATTTATGTGGTGGCGACGCGGCGCACTCGGAGGTCTTCCGAGCACTAGGTGTCATCACGCAAGGTGTGGAAGCCGGGCCTGCATGGGAGCGATATCTGCCTGAGTTGCTTCGTGGCCTTGATGCACTTGACGATACGGATCGGGTGTTCTCGGGCCTACGCACCGAGGCACTGCGGCAGTTGCAGAGCGCGATGCGCGCACGTTTACTCGCTGCGGGAGCGCGCGATCGCGGCGCCGGTACCTCGACGCTCGTGGCGCGCGTGGCGCAGCTTTCGGAAGAAGAACTGCGAGTAATTTTGCAGGCGCGTGGCGCGGTTGTGTTCGCAGATCCCTTCGGTCTGTCACCGGTGGAGTGGGCTATCGTGGAGCGCGCGCGCGCGCTCTGGCCCGGGGTTCAGGTCGAATTGCCGCTGCCTGATTTGCCCCTAGATGCCGAGCGAGCGCGTGACCCGCTAGAGGCCAGCGCGGCGTGGGCAGAGCTGCGCGTGGGAGATGCATTGAATTTGGTTCTTCTGCCGCGCGCATGGGGACGCGAGCGAGGTAGGTTGGCTTCCGATGAGGCGAGCTCGCTCATCGCGTGGAGCGTACGGAGCGTCTACGATCAAGCCGAGTGCGTGGTGCGTGACATGGTGACCCGGCTGTCCGAAGGAGCCGCTTGCGACAGCATCATGGTGGTCTGCGAAGACGCAACACGTAGACGCGAACTGCTTCAGTGCATGCAAAGCGCATGCATTCCCGCGCTGTGTCGTAGTGAGGGCGGCAGCGCGTTCGAGAGCTACTATCGCGGGCTGGTCTCTTTGTTCAAGCACGTCCAGGCGCCATTCCCTTCGCCGGTGTGGGAGGGCTTGGCGACCCTGCTTCTCCAGGGGCCACTCACCGGCCACAGCCGCGCTGGGGCGTGGCTGGCGGCGCAGCGTGTCTATGTGCCTCGCGTGTGGCAGCTCGCCGCGGAGGAGGCAGCGCCCGACGAGATGAGGGCGCTGGCACGCGCGCTCGAGCAGATGTCGTCTGCGGGCAGTTGGTCCGCGCTCTTCGAGGCTGCACGTGCGGTGACTGCATCTTTGGGAACGGAGCTTGCTTGGGGCGCCGCGCTTGCCGCGACGCTTGCATCTGCAGACGCGGACTCAGCGGCGCCGGCCGCGCCGCTGCTGGGGGCAACGGCTCCTTCGGCCCAAGGCGACGTGGCCGCGCGTGCGCATGCGTTGCGCTTCGCGCTTGCGGCGCTGTCGGAGCTCGAGCGCTCCCTGCATCGTCTCGATGCGATGCAGAGCGCGCCCTCCGCGGAGCTGGTCGCAGTCGCTCTGGCATCGGCGGAGAAGAACGGAGCACCGGCGTCGCGGGCGGCCGGAGCAGCGGCCGTGCGTGTGCTGTCTTCCATCGCTGAGGCCCCAGTGGGCGCGCGTATTGTGTACCTGTTGGATATGACCCATGAGGCCTTCCCTGCACGCGGGTCGGATGCGCCGCTGGGTCTTGATGAGCAGGAAAGTAGCATGCGTGATCGCCACGCACAGCAACGGTGGACCGCCTACGCAAACCTCGCCCGGATCACAGAGTCTGCAGAGTGCACCTTTGCGTTGGTCCCGCGCACGGGGGAGGGGCGCGAGGTCCTTGAGCCCGCTGCAGGCCTGTACCCGCGACCTGTGTCGGCAGCTCACGTGCTGGAGGATGCGCCTGACGACGTGCGGCTGCGTGCGGCGCGGGAAGATGCGCGACGGCGTATTTCGGGGGACGCCGACGTACTTGGGCGCGTGCAGGCGATCGCGCATCGGGTGCAACTTGCTGATGCGACGGGCTTGCGAAAGCCCATGCCCATCACGCGCCTAGAGCGCTTTGTGCTGTGTCCGTTCCAAGGCTATGTGGCGAGCGCCTTGGGCGCGCGGGAGGCGGATCGCAAGCCCTGGATGGCGGACGCGCGCGAGCTCGGGTCTACCCGCCACGAAGCGCTACACGTCGTCTTCGATGCAGTGCGCTCCGAGCTTGAAGGCATGCCGACCGACGCGGCTCGTGTGCTTGCAAAGGCGCGTATCGCCTTTGCGCAGTGGGCCGGCGACCTCTTGGCCTCGGGAAGAGGGCTTGTCGATGCCGTAGACCGCGACGCGGTGTGGGCCATGGTGCTGCGCGCACTGCGCATGGCGATGGCCGAGCCTGAATACGTGTATAATAGAGGAGAACTTGGCTTCGGGGGCACCTCGGACGAGCGCGCGGCCATGGTGCTGCCTCTGGCCTCTGGGCCCTTGCGACTCATGGGTCGTATCGACAGGGTCGACGTGCTTCGGGCAGACAAAACACGGCTACGCGTGGTGGACTACAAATCGGGGACCACCAAGCCTGCGCTGCGCGAAGTGGGCACACGCATGCTGCAAGCGCCTCTCTACGCGTTGAGTTTGGCGCACAGTGAGGCCGGCCACAGTTCCCGCGCCGGCACCTCCAACGCGTGGGCCTATGTGTATCCGCGTGGGGGAGAGCAACTCGATTCGCAAAGTATCTCCAAGGACGAGAGCCAAACGGGCGAGCGCCAAGATCGCATCGCGCTTTCGGTCGCGACGGCCACTACAAGCGTGGAGCGTGTGCGCGCCGGGGATGTGTCACCGTTGCCGCTCGACGGAGCGTGCGCACAATGCGACGCCCGGGGCGTGTGCCGTTACGACGCGGCCCAAGCGGGCGCCGACGAGGAGACGGAAGCATGAGCGCCGAGGCAGACTTCTTTCGCTTTGAGTCGAATCGGGTGGTGGCTGCGAGCGCGGGCACTGGCAAGACCTTTCGCCTTGCCGGCATTGCGGTGCATGCGCTGATGGGAGCCAGCGAGACGCTTGGCAAGATGGGTACCGAAGTGCCACCTGCTCGCCTGGTCGCCACGACCTTTTCGCGCAAGGCCGCCGGGGAGATTCGCGAGCGAGTGCGCCATGAGCTAGCGCAGTTCGTGACGTCGCCCGAGGCGTCGCCGTACCATCAAAGCCTCTGCGCATTGCTAGGCGGCGCGGGGCTCGCGTGCGACGCCAAGGCGCTGCGAGCACGTGCCGAGAAGGCTCTTGCGCGCCTCGATGAAGCTTTTCTGGGTACGCTGCATGCATGGGCCTTCCGCCTGGTAAAAGACTACCCAAGTGAGTCCGGATTGGGGCACGGCGTACGCATGGCGCCGGAATCCGAACTGGAGGCCATCTCGCGCTCTGCGTTTCACGCGATGCTCGAGCGCGCGCACGACCGCGGCGAGAGCGCGGAGCTAGGCCGGGCGGCAGCCGCGTTGGGTGGCACGGCCGCGATGCGTCGCGAGATGGTCCGCGCGTTGGACGCCCTCACCGAACTCGGGCTCGCGCCCGCGTCGCTCGCCTTGCCCGATGAGCTAGGGATGCTCGAAAGCGTAGAGCGTCAGCTTTCGCGCGCGATTGCGTCGCTGGACCCCAAGAGTGCCGAGACGTTGCTTGTGGCATTTGGGGATCCGAATGCATCGCCTCAGGTGCCGAAGCTCCGCAACCTTGCGTGGCCAGGTAGCAAGCTGGCCGCGCAGAATGAGGACCTGGTTCAGCTTCGTCGCATGCTTGGGGGCGCCTCGCTTGGCGCCTCGGTGGCGATGCTGCAGAGCGCTCGCCAACATGGTAGCGACTACGGGGAGGCCTGCGTGTTTGCGCGCCGTTGGCTGGATGATTTCGCGCGGTTTCTGAGCGCGCAGACCATGGAGGCGGGAGCCGCAACTTTCGGCGATGTTATCGCCAAGTGCCGCGCCATGTTGCGCGACCACCCTGCCATCGCGCATGAGATTTCGCGCGGCTACGACGTGATGTTGCTCGATGAGGCGCAGGACATGTCGCGCGCCCAAGCCGATGTCGTTGCACTGGTGTGGCACGCGCGCAACCTTCAGCGTTTGCCCGGCGAGGTACCCAGGTTCTCGCAGGTGCGCTCGCGTGGCTTGTTCGTGGTAGGCGATCGCAAGCAATCTATCTATGGGTTTCGCGGGGCGGACGTGCGTGTATTTACCGAGATGTGCGTCCAAATCGCAGGATCTCCCGCAGCCCTGGCATTCGGCGCACCCCCACCAGAAGCCGCAGACGCGCCACCAAGCGGCACCTTTACCACCATCCGCCCCAACTATCGCAGCGCGCCTGCAGTGCTAGATTTTGCCAATGCGTTCTCACGTGTTCGCTTCGACTTGGCGGCTGGCGAGAGCGACGAACACGACGCCGGGGGCACGGCATCACGTGCG
>JAYWGI010000388.1:0-4945 GCA_043779025.1 Myxococcales bacterium | reverse complement strand
CGCGATCGGCGTCGTTGAGCTCGATGGCGCCGTCGGTGACGAAGACAATCACGTCGGCTTCGGCGATGGCGGCGCGCACGTGCCGCGCAATTCCTGCGCGCATGGGGTCCACGTCCTCGGGGTCGAAACCACCGGTATCAAGCAAGGTGTACTCTACACCGAAGCCTAGCGTGTCGGCGTAGTGGCGATCACGCGTGACGCCTGGCTCGTCGTGGACGATGGCGATACGCTCTTTGGCGAGTCGATTGAAAAGCGTGGATTTGCCCACATTCGGGCGGCCAACGATGGCGACGATGGGCAGGCCGCTGGTGCCGGCTGGGAGTGCGCGCATCGGGCGCGGCGTGTGGTGCTTGGTCATTTCTTTTCTCCGAGGCCCGCGACGTACCCAAACTCATCCAAAGATTTGGTGGCCATGTACCAGCCGGGGCTCACACGTACATGAATTTGCAGGTTGATTTGCCTGCCGTAGAGCGCTTCAACACGCGCGCGCGCATCGGTGCCTACCGATTTCAAAAGCAGCCCGCCCGCGCCGAGCACGATGGGCTTGTGAGAGTTCTTGTCGACGTGCACCGTGACGTGCACGCGCGGGGTCTTGGTCGACTCGTCGAATCGCTCCACGGTCACCGCCACGCCGTGAGGGATCTCGCCACGCGTTTTGTGGAGCAGTTGCTCACGCACGTACTCCGCGACGAAGAACCGCATGGGCCGGTCCGTGATCTCGTCGGCCCCAAACGGCCAATCCGCTTCTTTAAGAAAGGGCGTGAGCGCATCGAGCAGCACCAACGTTCCGTCGCGCTTTACGGAAGACAGCGGCACCATGGCCGCGAAATCGTGGCCCTCGGACATGCCTTGCAAGAGCGGGAAGAGCTCGTCCTTCTTCTGCAGCTTGTCGATCTTGGTGAGCGCCAATACAACGGGCTTGCCCTCGGGCAATTGGGCCAAAAGCTGCTTCTCACCCTCCTCGAGCTGCGGGCGTGCGCGGGAGGCATCCACCAGCAAAAGAACAACGTCCGCGCTGTCGGCGGCACCCTGCGCGTAGGCGTTCATACGATCGCCCAGCTGCGTCTTCGAGGTGTGCACGCCTGGCGTATCGACGAAAACAAACTGGTCGCCCGCGCGTACAACCACGCCGCGAATGGCGTCGCGGGTCGTGCCTGGATGATGGGAGGTAATCGCGACGTGTTCGCCCACCAGTGCGTTCATCAACGTGGATTTGCCGACATTAGGCCTGCCGTAGAGCGCCACATGCACCAGACGCGTTGTAAGGGGTTGCTCAACCATCGTGGCACGGCGTCCTAGCGCAATTGACGCACTGCAGGGCTTCTATTCGCGATTCGAGCGCCATGTTCCCGGAGGCAATTGGCGTGCGGCATCATGTGCTCAGCTGCTGGTGCACCTCTACACGCGGCCGGACTCGCAAGCCTTGCGGTGCTGCCGAGCGCTGGGGTAGTTCAAGCTCCGCGCTCATGAACCATCTCCCCGGCCCATCACGCCCTCTCTCTTTGGACCGTCGCGCCTGGCTTGTGCTGCTGGCAGTGGCTCTGGTGCTGCTCTTCGCGGTGGCGCCGCTTGGGCGGGCCGGGCTTTGGGACCCCTACGAGCTTGGCCCCGCCGACTTTGCGCGCCGGATTGCCCACGCGCTGATGGGCGCCAATGGCGTTGTCGTGCCTGGCGCCGACAACACGGTGCCGCATCTCAACGACTTGGCACGAGGGCAAGCGCAGGACACCTGGGTCGCCGTAGGTTTTCGGTTCTTCGGACTACATCCTGAATCGGGCCGCGCCATGTTGGCGCTGTCCGGCTTGTTCGCGGTGCTTGTTCAAGGGGCGGGCGTCGCAAGGGTGTTCGGGCGCAAGGCGGGCGTCTACGCGGGCGTGATTTTGGCCTGCATGGCTCCGTTCGCCCTTGGGTCTCGCTTGCTGTTGGGCGACGGACTTGCGCTGCAAATGTTTGCGGCTTCGTTCGCCACCGGCCTGGTGTTGTATTGTGCACCCAAGTTGTCGCGGGCCGAGAACCTGGCTTGGGGCCTGCTCTTTGCCTCGTCGCTTTGTGTTGGGTTTGCGTGCCGCGGTGCCCACGTGGTGGTGCCCGTGCTTGGGGCCCTGGTGCTCGCCCATGGAGCGCGCAGCGAAGCCACGACGCGCACGCAAGCACTTCTTAGCGTCTGTGGGGCGATCACAGGCACGGTGCTTGCGCTGGCCATTCGTGACGCCATCTTGGCGCCGCACAACGTGAGCCCTTGGCTTGGCATGTTGGTACGCCCGCCCGCGCATGCGCCGACGTTTGACTTGGTGCTTGGACGCATCGCGCACGGCGCCGCGCCGTGGAGTGCATTGGCGCCCCTTGCTGCCGCCGCGTTGCTGACGGCAAGCGCCAATCCCAACACGGCGCAAGCAGCCGACCCGACGCGCGCGCGTCTTGCCCGCGCACGTCGCGCGGTTCTGCTGAGCGCTGTGTTGGCTTTTGGAGCCGCCGTGGCTGATGGTTTCTTGCGCGACGGTGGCCTTGGGTACCTGGCATGGGGACCGCTTGCCATCGCCTGCGCGCTGGCGCTCTCGGACTTAGATGTGGTGGCCGAGCGCCCCTTTGGGTTGGCGCTGAGCGGCGTCGTGATTGCGGCACTGGTGCACCACGACTTTCATGGCCTTCCCGACAAGGCGGCAGAGGCTTTTGGCTTGATAAACGCCAAGCTTCCGGCTTCGTTTGCGCCGGCCACATACACGTACTTTACGGTAGTGTTGTTCTCATTCGCGGCCGCACTGCTGCTTGCCGCGCTGCCGACGCCTGCCGCGCCATGCGCGCAAGGCGTGCATGGCGCGCGCCTTCACCGTCCGTCGGCGTCGCGCCTGCTCGGCGTCTATCAAGCTTGGCGCAGCGCGTGGGGCGGCATGCTCGCGGCTGTGCATCTGCTTATTGCGGGAGCGTTCGCCGTCGCAGCAGCCGTGGTCCCCGTGCTGGCACTGTTGCACCTTGCCGTGCCCACCCCCATGCACACGAGCTTGCAGTTGCTGGCCCTCGGTGTGGGCGTGCTGGTTGCCCCTTTTGCTGCGGCGGGCGGCGGCCTGGTGCTGGTGGACCTTTGGGCGTGGGCCTTCGACCCTTCCGACGAGGTGACGACACCTGGGCATCTACGTGGGATTCGCCTGGTTGAAGCGGCGTTTGCCGACTGCCGTACGGGCACGCTGGTTGAGCGCGTTGTCACCGGGCTCGTGGTGCTCCCCGTGTTGCTGCTGGTGACGCCACTATTAAGTTACGCGGCGCTGCACTACGCGCTTGAGATGAAGCCGGCGTATGCAGCGCTGCTTGCGGCACCCACCGGGGTCTTGTTGGTGGTGGGACTTGGTTGGCTCGCGCACGCAACGGCAGCACGTGGCGCACCACTGCTTCTGGTGGGCGTGGCGGGGGCGCTGCTCTTGAGCGGCTCGTACTACCCCGCGCTTGCGGATGCGGTTTCACCGCGCGATATATTTGTAGAGTACAGCAAGTCGAGCGACAAAGGGAGCTTCGCTGTGTTTGGGATTTCTTCTAGCACTGCGGCCTACTACTTGCCCCAAGCGCCTACCGTGCTCACTTCCAATGACGAGGCCTCCGGGTGGATCAGCGCGCGAGGCGCTTCGCCCTGGTTTCTCGGGGTTAAGGTGGACGACTTGCCCCGGCTCAATCAGGCGTATCGAAAGTTTACGGCGCCCCAAGCCAAGAACCTCCCAGTGTTGCGCGGCGGCACAAAATCCACGTTGCTTGCGAGCAATACGGGCACGGCGCAACCTGGCGAGGGGAACCCGCTCAACGCCGTTGTGCTATCCGAAAAACCAAACCCCAGCCACATGCTGAATGTAGAACTCGAAGGCGGCTTGGACGTGCTTGGCTACGACTACGTGGACGCGGCAGGAGCCAAGGTAGAGAGCTTTGCATCGGGCTCCACCGTGCGAGTACGCGTGTACTATGCAGTGAAAACAGCGCCTGCCGCCGAGTGGGAACGCTTCGTGCATGTGGACGGCAAGGGACAGCACCAAACGGCAGACGGCAAGCTCGCTGGTGGCAAGTACCCCAGCAACTTGTGGCTGCCCGGCGACTACATCGTCGACGCATTTGACTTCAAACTCGACGCCTTGCCCGCGGGCACTTACGAGTTCTATCTTGGACTCTGGCAGCCCAGCAACGAGAAGCGCGCCAAGGTTGTGAGCGGCCCCTCGGACGGCGACAACCGTATCCGCGGCGGCGCGCTGGTGATCAAGTAGAGCGCGAGAGCTCTATGTCGCTTTGGCGAGCTCGCGCAGCACCGCGTCTGCGCTGCTGTCGCGGAGTCCGTCGAGCTTGCGTACGAGCACAATGGTGCGCTCCGTTGCACTCGTCACTGCAAGGTGCTCGCCCTGGGCCATAACGGCCTCCATGCCGGCTTCGGGCCACGGGTAGACGATGCGCCATTTGCCGTTGGTCGATTTGGTGCGCCCGCCGATGAGCTTGAAGCCGATGAGCTTGTGGCTTGAGGTGCGCTTACCTGTTGTGCGATCGCGCACCGAAAAGCACGTACGCGTTTCGTCGAGCACGTACACGCGATGCTGCGTCCACACCTCGGCCCACGTCTTATCGGACTTGGGTCGAGGCTCGTGAAGCTCTACATCGATCTGTGCGCTCGGGCGCTCGTCGCTCGAGGCCGGGGCTGGCATGTCACTGCGCATCGTGAGTTCATCCCAGGAGGCTTCGTCGGAGGGGCCTTTAACCTTCGCCATGCTATTGCCCTCAGAGTTCCCTCAAATCGACGCGTGGGTCAATGAAACTGTTCGGCTTCGGTCGAACCCGTGAGCGCCAACGTGCTCGACTTACCCCCTGCAATAACCTCCGCCACGCTATCGAAGTAGCCAGTGCCCACCTCGCGCTGGTGCTTGGTGGCCGTGTAGCCGTGCGCTTCGGCGGCGAACTCCGCTTGTTGCAGTTCTGAGTAAGC
>JAYWGI010000387.1:0-1825 GCA_043779025.1 Myxococcales bacterium | reverse complement strand
TCCACGTGGCGATCAAAGCGCCAAGTCCGGCGCCTGGCGCCCCCATGCGCGGCGCACCAAAGTGGCCAAAGATAAACATCCAACAGAGCAGCACGTTGAACACATTCATGATCAAGCTCGCCCAAAAGTGTACGTGGGTCTTCCCTATGCCGTCGAAAAACGACTTGGCGCCAATGGTGGCCGCCATCGAGAAGATGCCAAAAATCCGGTAGCTCGAGTAGGCGTAGGCCACGTCGTAGACCTCGCCGGAAAGCTTCTGGTAATGCAGTGCCGCCGGCAAAAAGAACACCGCGGCCGCCGTGGCCAGGACACCGCCCACAGTGCAAAACGCGAGTGCATTGGTCATCACGGCGCCGGCGTCTTCCGGCTTCCCCTCAGCGATTCGACGCGCCGTAAAGGTTTGCGTGCCCACGCCGATGGCGGAGAGCGTCCCGCCGAACAGCCACAATACGATGTGCGACGGCAACAGAGCGGAATGCGCGACGGTCCCCGCCGTGGCGCCCAGCTCTCGGAAGAACAATGTGTCGATGAAGTTCACCACGCTCTGGAGCAACATCGCGCCCATGGTCGGCACCGCGAGCGTGAGCAGAATCTTCCACGGGCGGTCGGCCAAGGCGACCACGTCGAGCGAGATGTTCGTAGGGGGTGGGCTTGCCAATGTGGGCTTAGGTTTAGGCCAAGCCTGCGTGGATGACAACCAAGCGACGCTGCGGTGGTACATCTCTCGATGCCATACCGCTGTGGCCTGCACCTCTCTCACCGCGGCGGCGTTGCTGGCCTGTGGGACCTTTCAGATCGGAATGCTGTTGTAGGCGCTGCGCGGCTTTTGCAAATGCTTTGCGCGCTGGCCACGACGCGCGGCT
Source organism: Myxococcales bacterium (assembly GCA_043779025.1). GTDB lineage: Bacteria > Myxococcota_A > Polyangia > Polyangiales > Polyangiaceae > JAAFHJ01. The sequence continues at coordinate 962 of JAYWGI010000387.1, read as the reverse complement.
TGAGGCTGACCGCTGCGGGACCGACCGGCGGGCATCGCTGCGCGCGGGGCCACCGTTGGATGGCGTTGTTCTGGCTTGCGGCGGAGACCGTTGGATTTGGGGATTTTCCGCGCGGCCGGGCTCCGGACGCAGAGCCCTTCGGGCGTGTTTCGTTTGTTGCACTCCTAAAAGGCGCGCACCCACGCCGAGCTGCGCTCGGACGGGGTTCCGGCCGCCCACAACGGTCCGCCCTCCGCTGATCTGTCCTGATCTGAGTCAGTGTGGCCGGGGGTGGGGTGGAGAGATCTTTTCGGATCCGTACATCGCTCGCAGCTTCGCCGTTTGTGAGTTTGGAGCCGTGCGTCGAGATGCGCGAGCGAAGCGCGCGCATCTTGGGAGAGTGTAGTGTGCATCGATCTGTTGTCCGTGAGTTTTGAGCGGTGATTTGCTGTGCGCCAGCGAAGCGCGCGCATTCCTGGAGAGTGTAGTGTGCATGCATCCGCGGTTTGTGAGTTTGGGGCCGTGCGTTGCGATGCGCCAGCGGAGCGTGCGCATTCTGGGAGAGTGTAGTGCACACGCATTCGCCTCTTGTGAGCTTAGAGCCGTGCGTTGCGATGCGCGAGCGAAGCGTGCGCATTCTGGGAGCCGAGATCTGCTCGCGGCTTCCAGGCTCACGAGCTCGGAGCCGGGCGTCGCTATGCGCCAGCGAAGCGCGCGCATTCTGGGAGCGTGCAGTGCACACGCATTCGCACGGCGTGCGTTTCGAGAAAACACGAGCGAGCATCTGGCGGACGAACGCGCCTCTCGACTCACGTGAGTGAGTCGAGAGGCGCGTTCTCTTTCTCCCCGACCTTGCGAGCGATGACAGTCGCGGGCGAGTAGGTGTCCGGGGAGTGACGGGGCTTCTCGCCGCTCGTGGGTCGCCGCAGCGTCACGACGCACGGGTCACCAGCGAAAGAAGCGTGCGCGTCGCGAGTGCTCGT
>JAYWGI010000386.1:0-4956 GCA_043779025.1 Myxococcales bacterium | reverse complement strand
ACAGACAGTACCCCTATCGAACCGCTGCGCGCGTACTTCTCCCGACGCGCAAAGAGGCGCAGCCGATGACCCGGGCACCGCTCATCGCTGCAGCCCTCTTTTTTTGTGGCCTAGAGGCGCATGCGTTCACGCCCTGCGCGCCTCAAGGCGGCACAGGCCTGGAAGCCATCCAAGGCGAACAGGCTGGCAGTCAGGTGTACTCGGGCGCGCAAATGCAAGTCCGCGTGGGCGTGCACAAGGGAGCAGGCGAGCGCGTTGACACACAAGCCACCCTGGCGGCACTGGTAGCCCGCAAGGCTGACCTGCTGAAGATGGGCTGGCTGGTTCCTGCCGTGGGGTCTGTGATGTCGCCTGTGGATACAGGCTCGGCCGAGCAGCGCGAGGTTCTGCTCACGCTCGTCAGTGCGCCCGAAGCCGCCGGTGATCACGAGGCCACGCTGCCGTCGCTACCCATTGTGATTCGCCAGACTTCGGGCGCGAAGGTCACACTGTGTACGAGCGAGCACCACGTCAAAGTTGTAGACCCAACCGATGAGAATGCGGCCACGCCGCGGCACGATGCGCCGCCGCTGCCTGAGCTCGAGACCTGGGTGGCAGCGCGATGGGCTATCGCATGTGCATGCGTCGCGTTGCCCCTGCTCGCGTGGTTGGCCACTTTGTGGATACGTCGTACGCCTCAGAAATCCGGGGCGCGCGGGCCACAAGCAACACCATTTCAGCGTGCGAGCGATGCGCTTGCGTCATTGCACACGCAGAAGACGATGCCCACAGACCGTATGGCCGATGCGGCGACAGACGCATTCCGCAGCTATCTTGCGGAAGCGCACGGCTTGCGTGCGCTGGAGTGCACCACGGCCGAGCTCGTAGCGCGCCTTGGCGCCGTGGAGTCGACGCGCCGCCACGAAGCGAAAACACTCGCCTGGCTGACGGAAGCCGACGCCATCAAGTTTGCAGCCCGGCAGCTCACGCAGGCCGAGCGCACCGAGTTTCTAGCTGCTGGAGCTGCCTTGCTTAAAACCTGGGATGGCGCGCCATGACCCAGCAAAAAAACACATGGTTTCTTCCCGCAGTACGTCGCCTGGCATTTGCCGGAGCCGCGCTTGGGGTGGCGCAGTGGCAGTTCTTTTTTGCCTTAGGTGCGTCACGCAGCGCTGTGGCTTGGACGCATTCGTGGCTCTTGGTGCTCGCTGGAATCGTGGTGGCTTTTGGCTCCTTGGGTGCCGCCTTTGCGCATTCCGCCAAAGCCTCGTTGGCGCTCCCCACAGTGCGCATCTTGCCGCGCGGCACCTCGTGGCGTCGGGGCCTGGAGGAGCTCGCGAGTGCGCTGCTCATCGCCAGCGTCGCGTTCTGTTTGGTCGCACTTGCGCGCCCCTACGACCCGGTGTCCGAGAGCCGCAGCGAGGACAGCGGCATCGACATCATGGTCGCGCTCGACATGTCGTTCTCAATGAACGCAGTGCTCGACGACGCGCGCGGCCGGCGCATCACCAAGGCCGATGGCCTGGAGCACAAGCCCACGCGCTTGGACGTGGCCAAAGAGGTCATCGTCGACTTTGCCAAAAAGCGCCCGCACGATCGTATCGGCGGCGTTGTGTTTGGCCCGGAGGCGTACCTGCTATGCCCTCCCACGCTCGACAAGCACCTGTTTGCCGACTTGGTATCTAAACTCGAACTTGGCATGGTGAGCGGCGCGGGTACTTCCATTGGAGACGGTGTAGGCACGGCCGTTGCGCGGCTGCGGCACGCGACGGCCCCTTCCAAGGTACTGATCCTCATTACCGACGGCGACAACACCTCTGGCCAGTACGCACCGGAATACGCAGCGCGGTTGGCACAAGGTGCGGGAGTACAACTCTACACTGTACAAATTGGCGACGGCGATTGGGCGGAGGTAGAGCAAGGGAACGACCTCGCGGGGCGGCTACTCTACGGCAAAGTGAAATACCCCGTGAACCCCGTGCTATTGCAGAAGATGTCGAGCATTGCAGGCGGCAAAAGTTTTGTCGCCTCCAAGCGAGAGGAGCTTGAGGAGAGCATGCACGCCATCCTTAACCAACTGGCGACCACCAAGTTTGTTACGGAGGACATCAAGGTCGTTGAGCTGTTCCCGCATGCGCTTTGGTGCGCGGCGTGGCTCTTTGCGCTCAGTGTACTTTGCCGACTCTTCGTGCGGAGGTTGCTGTGATCTGGGGCGCCGCGCTACCCGCGCGTGTGCTTGCTGGCATCCTGGCATTGCTCGCGCTGCGTGAGTTTTTCCTTGCGATCCGAAGCTCAGTGCAGATTGCACGCTTTGGCGATGCGGCACTTTTGGGCCCTTTGGTGTCGGGTTCTTTTTTGGCGCTTCGTCGCGCCAAACACATCGCAATGGGGGTCGGCGCACTCGCACTCGCGGCGGCGCTCATGCGCCCTCAACACCAAACCGGCACAAGGCTCAAAGCGCGCGCGGAACTCGATGTCGTGCTCGTGGTGGACGAGTCTAAGAGCATGAACGCGCGAGACATTGCGCCAAGTCGTATTGAGCGCGTAAAGGCCGAGGTCGCCCTCTTCGTAAAGCAGCTGCCCGGCGCGCGCTTTGCCGCCGTCGCCTACGCGGGCGATGCGCTCGCGCTGCCGCTCACCAGCGACGGCGCAGCCGTAGCGCAGTTCATTCGCGCCCTTCAACCCTCTGATATGCCCGTGGGCGGAACCTACACGGCGCGCGCGTTGCTTCGTGCGCGAGACCTCTTGGCGCGCGAACGAGCCAGCAACAATCACGCCCAACGCCTCATTTTGCTTACCGATGGCGAAGACTTAGAGGGCGATCCGGTCGAGGTCGCCAAGGGGCTTCAAGCTCAAGGTGTGGTGGTCGATGTGGTGCGCGTTGGCGTGTCTAGCCGCGAGGCCATCCCCTCCACCGACAGCTTAGGCCGCCCGGTGGGACCGGAGATCGATAGGCAAACCGGATTGCCGCTGATGAGTGAATTTGGCCCCGAGGCCGACAAGCAACTCGCGCGCGTTGCAGCCGCGGGCGGAGGCCAGTACGTTCAGGGCACGCCCTCCGACTTGGGCCTCAGCGGCATCGCCAATCGGTTGCGCGCCTCCTTGCCGCGCACGGCGGAGGCACAATGGGAGCCCACGTACGCTGAGCTTGCGTTCTGGCCTTTGAGCTTGGCGGCACTTGCATTGCTTGTCGCGGAGCTACTTCCGGGCGCGTCCGCGCGAAAGGCGGATGCGCGATGAAGAGACCTATGCTGCTTGTCATGCTCTGCACATCCACGGCAGTGAGTGCATCATGCAAGGATGGCTGGCCATCGCGCGAGGTGCCTGCGGTGCGCGGTGCGCTCGTGGCTTGGGACGCCGGCAACCAGAGCGAAGCGCGGAGCGCGCTAGGCGCCTACCTCGAATCTGGCAGTTGCGTCACACCGCCCCCGCCCACGGTGAACGACCGAATGCGTAGCCACGGGGCGAGCAGCTACGACTACGCCTTGCTGCTCCGTGAGTTAGAGGCGGGGGCAGCCACCGAGCAAGCAAAGAACGACAAGCAAAAAGCCTGTATCGTGTCGTTTCTGGAGTCACTCGCGCACGATGCCGGGCTTGCCGGCGACCTGCGCGCCCGCGCCGCGCTCGTGCTCGGGAACCTGCATTATGCAGACAAGAAGTACCCCCTGGCCATCAAGGCCTACGATGAGGCGCTCGTATGGCGCGCGCCCGCCGCGGACTATGGTCTACGCGCGGCTGATGCGGGGCCTGATGATGGCACCGTTGAGGAGCGCGCGGCCTACAATCGGGCGCTGGCGCTGCGACAGATTGCCCCGCCTCCACCGGACGGCGGAGGCGGAGGCGGCGATGGTGGCGGAGCCGGCGATGGTGGCGGCGGCCAAGGCGACGGCGGCGGCCCGGGTCAGAACGGCGACGCGGGCGCCGAGCCTCAAGAACAGGACGCGGGGCCGCCGCAAGGAGAGCGCATGGACCAAAGCCCCTCTGACCCAGGCAAAACCGAAAAGCAGAGCGATGGCCGCGTGCTTGACGCGCTCGAAAACGCGCCCATGTTCGAACTCGAGCGCATGCGCAAACAGAAACGCAAACCACGGACCACCGACAAATGAACTGCTGGTTCCGCGCGACCCATGTTTTGGCGGCGTCGACCCTCCTCCTTGCGCCAGCACGTGCGCATGGCGCGGCTCAGCTGCGAGCGAGCGCCAGCAACACCGTCGTGGCGCCGGGTGAGACGTTTGTCGTGACCGTGGAGTCATCGGACGTTGGGAGCGCGGAAGAGCTTGGCTTGGATTCAGCTGGCAAAGTCACAGTGCTGCGCACAACCCACGGAGCGCAGTCGTTCTCGTTTTCGTTCGGTCAGGGCGGAGCACGCCAGAGTGTGACCCACTCCATTCAAACCTATCTTAAAGCACCTTCCGCTGGGACATTGCGCTTTACACCTACAGCGCGAGTACAAGGAAAAACACTACACGGTGCGAGTATCACCGTGAAGGTGGACGAGGCCGCCGCAAAGCAACGTTCGCGATCCCGCGACCCCTTCGATGACCTCTTCGGCAACCCCACTGACCCGTTCGGCCCCGGACAAGATCCGTTCAAGGGCTTGCGCGACATGCTGCCCAAGAACGGCGCCGGCGGGGGCATCGACGACTTGCTCGATCGCGAGTTCGGCCCTGCCAAGAACCCAGAGCTGGATCTGCCTGCGCCGCGCGCCCCTTACGTATTCCTCCACGCCGTGGCAGCGAAGACACGATTGGTGGTGGGTGAGTCGGTAATTGTACGCAACTACATGTACATTGCAGAGGGATCACAGCTGAGGCACTACCAGCCGCGTTTCCCCGTGGCGCCGGACTTCGAGCTTCATGGGCTCCCCCACAGCGACGATGTCCCAACGGTGGGACAGGTCGTCATTGCAGGGGTCCGATACACCGTGAAGAGCGGCGGCACGTTCTTGCTCGTGCCACTCAAGACGGGCACGCTGTC
>JAYWGI010000385.1:0-1835 GCA_043779025.1 Myxococcales bacterium | reverse complement strand
CGCGCACACCGTCGCTTCGGGCAAGCGGGAGCGCACCGACGCGCCCGAAAAACGCGAGGCGACCAAGATTTTCCTCATCCATCAGCGCGTATCCGCGCAGCGCGAGGTAGCGGCTTACGACGAGCAGTACAAACGTGTCCCACCAGCTGCCGTGGTTTGTCACCAACACGACCGGGCCGCCTGACGCAGCCTCATGGAGGAGCTCCGACCCCGCGAGGTAGATTCCCTCCACGCGACGCCGAAGCGCAAACCGCGCGTATCCCGTCGCGACCTTGGTCCACCAAGCGGAGCGAAGATCGGCTTGGGTCACGCCTGCTCTCGCGCAGGCGCGGTCGCCGCGTAGCGACGTCCTTTCCACGTGACCGAACCTCGGTGCGCGCTGATCCCCGCATGAACGGCGATCCCTACCAAGGCCAAGGCGCCAAATGGCGCCATCACGGCAGACCAAAGCGCATTTCGAAATCGGAGCGCCAACGCGGCGCGCGCGAGCACGGTGGCCGCGACCGCGGCGACGGCAGGGCCGTGCCACGACGACTCTGCGGCCGTGCAAAACGCCACCGCGGCCGGCAGCACAAACGCCCACGCGTACAACGCGGCCGAGGCTGCGATCGCTGGGGTGGAACCGTCGAAACCAGCGCTGAGGCTGCGACTGAAGCCGCGCACCAACGACGCCCCGTCGCGGTACATCCTGCACGTCCCAAGCTGTGTGCCGTCGGCGAACACGACCCGCACCCCCGACTGCTTGGCGGCCCTGCAAAATGCCATGTCATCGACGACTTGGTCTCGCACGCGGCCAAACCCGCCGATAGCGTCGTACACGTGCCTGCGCACGAACAGGAACTGCCCATTGGCCGCCAAAAAACGCGGATCGGGGTGCGCGTGCACCCAGGGCAAGTAAAGCCACGAAACATAGGTCGTGTAGAGCAGAGGTACGATCAAGGCCTCCAAGACGGTTCCCGTGCGTTGACGCGGAACCGCCGTAACCACGGCCTCACCAAAACGATGTTCAAGCGCAGCCAAACGTCCCAGCGCGTCGGGAGCCACCTCCACGTCTGCATCTAGAAAAAGCAACGCGTCGTTCTTTGCATTGCGTGCAAGTTGCATGCAAGCGTGTGTCTTGCCCGCCCAGCCTGCTGGGAGCGCAGTGCCCTCGACGACGCGCAACCCCTGTGCGCCTTCGTCGATCAACTGGCGCACAAGCTCAAGCGTGCCGTCGGTAGACCCGTCGTCGTAGACCAGCACTTCGTCGGCCCCCAGACGCATGCACGCACGAACACAGGCGGCGATGTTGTGCGCCTCATTGCGCGCCGGGATCAGCACGGAGACCGGGCCAAGGCTTGCGCTATGAGCGCGCTCTTTGGCCTGCGGCCACAGCCATAGGTTGAGCGCGGTCATCGCAAGGGCGTACAGCGCAGGCGCCGCCAGAAGCCAAACCAGCCAGGCCGTCGTTGTCTGAGGTTCAAGCAATGTCGTGAGGCCCCGTAAACATGCACATCTTTGGCGGTCGCGAAGGGATAGCACGGTGCGCCCAGCACGGTTCTAACGGTGTACTAGACATGGCGTTGTCGTCTCAGCGTGTGCGACAGGAGCGGTCTCCGCTGCGTTAGTGTAGCGTAAATCCCGATGACTGAAACGCAGTTCTACGATTGGCTCACCGGAGGCGGCGCGCAAGACCTCGCCATTGTGGTCGAAGAGCTTGCCGCCTTGGGAGAGGGCTGGTGCGTCATTGGCGGTATTGCGGTCAACGCTTACGCCGCTGAGCCCGTGACCACCACCGACGTGGACTTTGCGGTCGCACCGGGCCTGATTGAACCGCTTGTGGCGCGTCTCAAGGC
>JAYWGI010000384.1:0-4976 GCA_043779025.1 Myxococcales bacterium | reverse complement strand
CGTGAGCCTAATGCAATTGTTACGAACACTGGTATTTTGCTACTCGAAGCCGGTGTGCCGAAGGGCTTGCTGCCTATGGCCTTGGGCGCTGGGGCCTATTCCAAGAAGTGGCGCGACGGCCGCGTCATTGTCGACAGCCCACGGTATCGACGCGCCTACATCGTGGACACGGCGACGGGCACGGTAGAGAAGGTGCTGGAGCGACAAGCATCGGACGGCCAGCCGAGTTTGCTCGATGTGGCGCCGGACCTGAGTGGCTACGTGTATGTTGCACCTGATGGCGTGGCGCGATTGGTGAGCGAAAAAGACTCCGAACGCTCACTGGGCAAAGCCAGCACTGGAGCGGGAATTCGTTGGCCTTACATGTTTGAGCCGCCAGGGAAAAAGCAGAAGTTTTTGAACCCAGGAGAGGACAACCATCCCTACATCGTTGCGGCGGGAGAGCACATTCGCATACGCGAAGACCACGGAGCAATACGACGCCACGCCCCGCGCGCGGTCGTCAGCGAGCGCATTGCAACCAGCTATTTGGCTTGCGAAAGGCGACTAGGCGCGGTTTGCACTGCGCGGCGATGTGCGCTCGCAACCACCACGGGGAAGCTCGAGGAATTTACATGGTGCAGCCCGCTCGACCCTGCGTGCCCGGCGAGCGAACTTGCCTTCACCGCCACCCCAAAATTCTTCCTCACGGTCCCCGACCCAACCCCCGATATCCTCGACAACGACGCGGGCTTTGGCTTCGTCGATGGCGAGCACCACGAGGTGCTGCTCGTCGACTGCGACGGCAAAGTCACCAAACGCACGAGCACCTCGGCCGAGGAGGAACATCATGTCACGGCGGAGGCCGAAGCGTGGCGCACACGGGTGACGCCGCAGCTCTGCAGCGCGCGCGACGCGGTTTTGCCAGCAGCGGCGTGCGACGAACTTGATGTGAAGCCCACGGCGCGCGTACCCTCGGGTCCGTGAAGCGCTTGCAGAGTCGATGGGGTGTGGCGCCGGCCCTGTGGGTAGCATTGGCCGGACTCGCTATGGCCACGCCTGCATGGTCTGCCGAAAGCAGTGCGCTCTCGCGCGCCAACACGCTTTGGGACGCGGGCGAATATGCACAAGCCGAAAAGCTGTATACTGCAGCCATTCAGGCCGGTGGGCTGCAGCCCGACGAGCTTGTGCAAGCGTGGGCACGGGACGGCTCGTGCCTCGCATTCCTTGGAAAAAAGCAGGCTGCCACCGAGGCGTACCGCAACGCGGCCGTGCTTAACCCAAGCTTTTCGGTGCCCGACGAAGTGGGCCCCAAGGCCGTCGCTGCCGCCACCCCCGCACGCGCCCAGGCGCAGGCCCTCGGGGACTTTACCCTGCGTGCGGAGGTGCCCAAAAGCGCCACCGCTGGCGAGACCTGGGGCTGGTCCGCGCAGCTCGACAGCGCCCACGCCGCGCTGGTCAGCAAAGTCAGCGCACGCTGGAGCGCCGGCACCAGCAGCGAGACGGCCGAGAAGTCTGGGGCGGAGCGCATCTCGTTTCTTTCCACCAAGCCCGTGCCGGTCGGTGCAAAACAGGTGGAACTGCAGCTTCGCGCACTCGACAAGCGAGGAAACACAATGAAATTGCTCGTGGTTGCGGTGCTCGTGACCGCCACCCGAGCTTCGGCGGTGGCCGCAGGTACCCCGGGTGCAGCGGGGGCGCCCGTTTCCCCGCCCAAGACTGGGGGCTTCTGGCATACGGCCTGGCCGTGGATCATCGGTGGTACTGTCTTGGCCGCGGGCGCAGGCGGAGCGTACTATTACACCACACGACCCGTTCCTCTGGTTGAGGTCCAAGCGCCCACCGTCACCCCTATTCCCTGACTCACCTTTAGAATTTCCCAAAAAGTCCTGCTCACCTTGTCCAATCTCAACGCCCCCCTCCTCAGCCCCGCTGGCAGCCCCTTGCAAAAGCTCGGGGATTACCGCGTCGTGGACGAGATTGGCTCTGGCGGGATGGCCACGGTGTATCTCGCGCGCTTGGATCGCGCCGGCGGGTTTCAGCGCTGGGCCGCGCTCAAGACGGTGCATCCGCACCTGCTCGAGGACGAGAGCTTTGTAAAAATGTTTTTGGATGAGGCGCGGGTGGCCGCGCGCATCAACCACCCCAATGTTGCGGCCGTTTACGACGTGGGGAACGACGAGGTAAATCACTGGATCGCCATGGAGTACCTCCACGGCGAAGCGCTCAAAGATGTCATGCAACGCGCCGAAGAAGTGGGCGCGCTGATCCCGCCCGAAATTGGCTGCCGCATCATCGCTGACGCGGCCGAGGGATTGCATGCCGCTCACGAACTCGCGGGCGCTAACGGCGAGAAAATCGGGCTCGTGCACCGCGACATCACGCCGCACAATCTGTTCGTCACCTACGACGGCGTGACCAAGGTGCTCGACTTCGGCATCGCCAAGTTTGCCGACCAAGCGACGCAAACGCAAGCCGGCATTCTCAAAGGCAAAATCGCCTACATGTCTCCCGAGCAATTGGGCGGCGAAGGCATCGATCGACGCTCCGACATCTTTGGCCTGGGTGTGGTGCTTTGGGAGCTCACCACCGGGCAGCGCTTGTTCCGCACCGAGAGCGACATCGAGACCTTTAACCGCGTCACCGCATGCGTGATCCCGCGTCCTTCGAGCATTGTCCCCGGCTACCCCGAGGACCTCGAGGCCGTCGTGCTCAAGGCGCTCGCCAAGGACAAATCCGAGCGTTATCGCACGGCGCGTGAGTTTTCTCGTGCGCTGCAGTCGTTCTTTTTGCGCCGCGGTATTTTCGTTACGGGCGACGAGGTCTCGACCTACCTGCGAAGCGTGTTCGGCGAACGTATCGCGCAGCGGCAAACGCATTTGCGCGAGCTTGGCGACCGTATCGACCGGAGTGGCGGCGGCCCAGCCGTCCCGCCCGTTGCTGTCACGGGCGCACGCCTCAAGGCTCCTTCTAACGTTGGCAACATGCCCTTGGGGGCAAAACATACGCTGCTCGGCGTGGGCGCGCCCATCGTCGCGGGCCCTCCGCCCTCCACCGAGGACTACGACGACGAAGCCGCGACGATGATGGGGTCCAGCCCGCAATCGGAAGCTTCGGATGCGCCTACGGCTTACGGCCCAGCCTCCTCTTTGCAAAATGCCCATCAAGTCCCGGGGGCGCCGCGTGCGCCTACCATGCTGGGGCAGGGCCCTCTCAAACCCAGCGCCGTGGCGACCGTCGTGCTGCCTGCGCGTTCCATGCCGGTCGGGGCTGAGTTCTCCCCAGAATCCGTCGCGACCGAGGTCTCCGCGGGCGCTGCACCAGCGCCCAACCGCAAAGTGTGGCTCGCTGTGGCGGTCGCCGCCGTGCTGTTGGCGGTAGGCTCGGTGAGCTTCGTGGGCGCGTACTTGTACAAGAAGAGCACGACGTCGCAAGTGGCGCCCGAGCCAGCAACAGTGGCCGAGACGCCGGTGGCTCTCCCATCGCCTGTGGCGGTGGATCCCATGCCGGTCCCCGCTCCCGTGCAGCCTGAAGCTCTCAACCTCGACACCCCCGCGCCGGTCGCAATTCCCGTGGTTGCCGCGCCGGTGGCCGCGCCCGAGCCGATGGCGCCCGCGCCTGTGGTTGCAGCGCCTGTCGCAACGCCCGAATCTGTAGGCAAAACGCCCGCGCCCGTCCTAGAGAAAAAGCAGGTCGCGCCTGTGGCGACCATCCCTAGGCCTGTCGTGGTCGCACCCAAACCACCCGTCAAACCCACCGGAACGGGTACGCTTACTGTGGTGTGCTTGTCGGGGTGCACCGAGATATTTGACAACGGCACGTCGCTTGGGCCGGGCCCAGTGTTTGGCCGTTCGGTGGCGGCAGGCAAGCACATCATTCGCCTTGTCAGTCCCAAGGGCACGCGCACCCGCGTGGTGTCCGTGGAGGCGAACGGCAAAGCGTCGCTGCGGGAGTAAAGTGATGGATCGCCGAGTCTCTCTCTCACGCTCCTTGGTCCTTGCCGCTGTCGCTGGGACGGCGCTGTCCTGCGACACGCGTCCGTCGCTCAGCGTTGAGCTGCGGATTCCTGCCTCGGTCAACAACGTCGTCAGCTATGAGCTCGGCGCCTTTCCCGGCGGCAGTTGCGGAACCTTGCAACCTACACTCATTGGCGGTCTTCCACTTATCGGCACGGCCGCGCGCAGCACCTTCCCACAGGGCGGCGCCCCGCTCGGCTTAGGAGGCCTCGCGCAGGGCAACTATGCACTAGGGATTGTGGGTCGCGATGCCACGTGCAAAGTGCAGGCCACTGGGTGCAGCGATGTGGCACTGGACGGCACAAAGTCCGTCAGCATTACCGTAGGAGCTGTGGCTGCGGGCGGTGGCGAGTGCTCGCCGGATGCCACCTGTGTCAACGCGCGATGCGTCCCCAAACCCATCACCGAGACCTCGGGCTGCACCATGTCCGTAGTTGCGTATGGCGCGCTCGACGGCGCAATCGACTCTGCGAGCGTCGCGGTTTCGGGCCCGGCCATTGTGGCTGACGATGACGGATTCCGTGTAGGATACAGACTCATTGACCCGGCCAATGGGACCACCGGCAATCAGCCCAACTCGCGTTATGGCTACTTCACCATCAACAACTCGGGCGCTGTCGTCAAACACAACACCCAGCCTTTTGACGATGGATGTGAAAACAAGCCCCTGTCCGACGGCCTCGGGTTTTTACGCTACAAGGGCAAGTTGCTCATGCACATGAGCATTCCAGTTTGCAAGCACGGCAGCTCGACTGCCTCCGAGGGTTGGACACGCTTTGTCGATTGGAGCAACGAGGCGACCCCGATTGAGTACGATCCAGCGTCAGGTGATCGCAGCAGTGCAACGCCGACTCTCGCGATGCAAGGGTCCGTCGTGCCGTTTGCCGTAAGCGCGTCGGATGAGCGTTTGATTGTCATGCGCAAGGAGACCGTGCTGTTGGGAGGGACGGACTCCTTGATGTTTCAAACTTACTCATCGAC
>JAYWGI010000383.1:0-1837 GCA_043779025.1 Myxococcales bacterium | reverse complement strand
CGGCCGGAACCACAAGCCCGGAGGTTGCGCCGCTCAGTCGCCGCATCCAGCGCGCGCTCAACGACGACCTGCCTCTGCCCATGACCTGGAGCGTGTATCCTGCAAGTTACGCCGCGAGTCTCAATCGTTACGCCGGACCGATCTCCAACGACCCGAGCACCCAGCTCGGCGCTCACGCAAGCTTGTTCGTCGACTACCAAGTCGACAATGTTCCCGGCTTTGGCACCCTCTTCGCTGGCATCGCTGCGACCCCAGAGCAACGTACCGCCGCGCTAGACGCGCGCAGCAAAATAGCGTTTTTTCGCATCAAAAACTCGTGGGGCACGGTGAATGCGCCATCCAGTGTGCCCAAGAACTTTCAGGCTGGTTACTACGACCTCGCGTACGACTTTCTGTTTCAGCCCGTGAGACAGATAATTCCCGGGAGCACATTAGAGGGCGGAACGCTTCAAGGGTTTACAAGCGTGCTGTTGCCCCCGGGCTATTGAAGGCGTGCAATACACACAACGCGCAGCGCCCCCGATGCGTTTGCATCGGGGGCGCTGCGCGTTCATTGCGTTCGCGAATCAGTTCGCTTCCTCGAACTCCGCATCCACGACGCTCGGGTCCTTGGCTTTCGCGCTGCCTCCATCTTCGGGCTTGGCGCCCGCTTCGCCCGCGGCCTTGTAGGCAGCTTCGGCCATCTTGTGCGCTGCGGCCTGCATGCGCTCGCTGATGCCCGTGATGCGCGTGTCGTCTTGCGACTCGACAGCTTCGCGACCCTCTTTGACAAGCGCCTCGAGCTCGGTGACTTCGCCCGCGGGGAGCTTGTCTTTGTGCTCGGTGAGTTGCTTCTCGAGTTGGTAGCAGAGGTTGTCGAGCTGGTTCTTGCGCTCGATCTGCTCGCGCTTGATCTTGTCCTCCGACTCATGCGCGGCGGCCTCTTCGACCATGCGCTTGATGTCGGCTTCGCTGATGCCGCTGTTGGCCGTGATGGTGATTTTCTGGTCTTTGCCGGTGGCCTTGTCACGTGCGGTGACGGACAAGATGCCGTTGGCGTCGATGTCAAAGGTGACTTCAACTTGTGGCACGCCGCGCGGTGCGGCCATGATGCCTTCGAGGTGGAACTTGCCTAGCGTGCGGTTGTAGCGGGCCTCAGCGCGCTCGCCCTGAAGCACGTGCACTTCGACCGAAGGCTGGTTGTCGCTCGCGGTGGAGAAGACTTCCTTCTTTTGGGTTGGGATGGTGGTGTTGCGCGCGATCATGGTGGTCATAACGCCGCCCATGGTCTCGATGCCGAACGACAGCGGAGTGACGTCCAAAAGCACCATGTCTTTGACATCGCCCGTGAGCACGCCGCCTTGCACGCCCGCGCCTACGGCCACCACTTCGTCAGGGTTGACGCTCTGGTTGGGGTCCTTGCCGAAGAACTTTTTGACCGCCTCTTTGACAAGCGGAATGCGGGTGGAGCCGCCCACGAGCAAGATCTCGTTGATGTCGCCTGCCGTCTTCTTGGCATCCGCTAAGGCCTTCTTGACGGGCTCCATCGAGCGATCGACAAGCGGGGTGATCATCTGCTCGAACTTGGCGCGCGACAGCTTGAGATCCAAGTGCACGGGGCCGCCGGGGCCGACGGTGATGTACGGCAGCGTGATGCCGGTCTCTTGCACCGACGAAAGCTCAATCTTGGCTTTCTCGGCCGCCTCTTTGAGGCGCTGCAGTGCCATCTTGTCGTTGGTCAAGTCGACGCCTGAGCTCCTCTTGAACTCGGCGATCATCCAGTCGATGAGCATGTCGTCGACGTCGTCGCCGCCCAAGTGCGTGTCGCCGTTGGTGCTGATGACCTGCACCATGTTGT
>JAYWGI010000382.1:0-1839 GCA_043779025.1 Myxococcales bacterium | reverse complement strand
GGGTGAGGACACCGACGAGGCCACGGTGGGCGCACTGCTTGTGGCCGAATTCTTTTCAACCGTTCGTGCGTTCGTCCGCAAGTGACGAGCGAGGAGGCATGCTTTGGATACATTCCAGGTTGGCATCAACGTCAACACGAGCGGCTCGCTGCCTGCCGTACGCGAGCTTTCGTCGGCTGTATCCTCCGTTTCCAAACAGTTCGAGACTGCGGAGGGCGCGGCTTCCAAGGCCATGCAGCAGGGCATGGCATGGGGCAACGCGCTCACGAAGGCCACCAACTCCGTCTCGTCGAAGCTTCAGGCCGCGAGTGCAAAGGTGGCGGAGTTTGGGAAGAAGCAGAACGAAGCGTTCAGCAAGACCGCTCCCATGGCTTCGATGACGAAGCGCGTTGACGCCGTTCGCTCATCGATGACTTCCGCGGTCGCCTCTACAAAAGACTTTGCAAAAGGTGTCGTAGGCACTGCACCGGGGATTGAAAAGCTCACCTCACTCTTAGGTTCGGCCACACAAAAAATAGAAGCGTTCCGAAAGAAGTCCGCCGAAGCCGCCAAGCAAGCAACCGCTGGCGCCGGGGCCAAAGAAAAAAAAGGCATGGGGGCCATTGGTTTCGGCTTGGTAGCGGGCGGCGCTGCTGCCGTCGCAAGCATGGGCGTGACAGCCGTCGTAGGCGGCATTGGCGCTGTAGCTCACGCGGCCGAAGAGTTTCAGGCTTCGTCCCGCTCGCTTGGCAAGTCGTTTGGACTGACCGGCAAAGACGCCTCCGCATTCGCGGACCAGCTCGACGCCATGTCGGACAACTCCATGATGTCCAACGAGGCGTTGATGGGCGGCTTCAAAGAGCTCGCAGCTGCGGGCCTCGACGCGCGCAGTGCAACTCTCGCACTTGCGGCGGCGTCCGACATCGGCGTGAGCGTGGGCGAGAGTCAGGGCGCTGCGTTCACGGAGGCCATCAGCAAGATGTCCAAGATGGGTGAGGTGTCGTCGCGCACACTGATGGCGTTGCAGGCTACCGGCTTCTCGGCCACGGAGCTTGGCAGCGCGCTTGGTCTAGGCGACAACATCGCCACGTTCGACCAGCTGAACAAGAAGGTGGACCAAACCTCGCTCAGCGTAGGCAAGGCGGCTTCGGGCCTGGTTGCGCTTTCCACCAAAAAGTACAGCACCGACGGTGCAGCAGGCGGCGCGGCGAAGGCAGCCGCAGCCGCGAGCATGTCGAAGCAGTTCGATGTGCTGACCGGGAACGTCGTTGAGATGTTCAACAAGATAGACTTCAGCCCACTCATCACGGCGCTCAACAAGGTCAACAAGTTCTTCGACGACCCGAAGGTGGGCGCTTTCGTTGGCGTCATCAAAGCCGCCTTCGGCGGCCTGATCACCATGGTGGTCAACGGTGCCGGAAAAATATTCACCTTTTTCGAAGAGCTGGCAGGACCCAAGCCGATGGAGAAGTTCGGCGGGATCATACGGCTGTTCAACGCGCTGAAGCCGGTCGTAGGCATCCTGTTCAGCACGCTGTTCGCGATTGCAAAGGTGGTCGCGCCGCCGCTACTCGCAGCCTTCGACGCCATCTCAGGCGCAGTCGGTGGGCTGATTGAGCTGTTAACGCCGCTCATTGAGAAGTTCGCCAAGGTCGCTGAGATGGTTGCCGGCGGGTTCGCCAAGGGCCTCAGTGGCGCCACGTCGCTCATCAAGGGCATCACCACAAAGGTCTTCGGTGAAGCGCCCAAAGCCGCTGAGGCGGTGCTTCAGATCAACTCGCCTTCGCGCGTATTTGAGCGCATTGCCGATTTCACCGTTGCCGGGTTTACCAACAACCTTGATGCAGGCGCCGGCAAGGC
>JAYWGI010000381.1:0-4984 GCA_043779025.1 Myxococcales bacterium | reverse complement strand
GTTTCGGCTGCTATGACTGGTATGGCGGCTCGGACGAGGTGCTTGTCGGTGACGACAAGCTGTTCTTCCGTCGCTACAACTATCGCTACGACGCCGCTACGAGTGCGGGGACCTACGAGCAAAAAGGCTATGTCGTGAGTGCTGCGAATCAGGACGCGCTCACCGTTGCAAGCACGCCCATCGGCACAGACCCGAACGGCTGGTGGGGCAATACCCGCGTGGTCGAAAATACTGTGTATACTACACACACAGAATGGGTGCGCGACGCAGGCGTAGGCCCTGACGGCGTGAGTGACTGGCTTGTGCGTTACTACCTGGATCGCTTGGACCTCACGGACCCGGCACGCCCCGTGGTGGCCGCGCGTATCAACGTGCCTGGCGTCATGGTCGGCGCCTCGGAGACGGACGCGAGCACGTTCTACTTCTTGGACTACAACTGGAGCGGGTCTTCTGTGCATAGTGCATTCAATGTGGCCAGCATCGCCGGAAGCACAGCCACCTTGGTGGCGAGTGTCCCGACCAACGGTTACTTGGGTCAGGTCCTTGTGCGCGGCAACAAAGCCTATGCGTCGCGCGTCAACTACCCGCTGGCAGGCAGCGGCGTGTACCGCGCAGAGCAAACCTTGGTACAGTTGGACTTGACGCAGCCCTCACTGCCCGTGATCACGGCGTCGCCCGCCAAGAACGGTTGGGGCTGGTTGCTGGACGTGCAGGGCGACCGAGCGTTTGTCACTTCGGGCTGGTCCAACCAGGGAATCGACGTGTACCAACTGGGTGTTGCCGCTCCGAGCTTTAGCAAGTTCGTACGCACACGCGGTTGGTATGCCAACAGCCTGATGCGCGACGGCGGAGATGTCTACGTGTCCAGCGGCTACTACGGCGTGCAGAAGTTCGCGCTGTAGCCCGAACAGCGTCGGCCATCGTCGCGGTTCCAGTGGCTCCGATTTGGGGTAGCTTGGGCCGCGATGATGTTTCTACGGCTGCTTGTTCTTGCCCTTACGACTGTGGCTGCGGTTGCGGCGGGGTACAGTGTTGCGCGCAAGCTTAGCCCTGAGGCCGCGCTTGCCGAGCGCCTTCTCACGACAGCTGTGCTGGGACACTTGTTTCCATTTGCAGTTTGGTCCGGAGTGAGCGTTTTTAACGGATTTACGCCCATTGTTGCTCCGATGAGCACGCTGTGTGCGTGCAGTGTGGTGGCATGGTGCTGGCGGCCGTCCAGGATTGAATGGACAGGCGACCTTCACAGTCTTGTGCGCGCATTGGGTGACGCACTACGACTTTCGGCGGAGTCTGTGCTGTGCACGTATCCTGTGCTTGCGGCGGCGGCTCTCACGCTGGGGCTCTCGCTCGTGCATGTGCTCTGGTATCCCACGTGGTCCTGGGATTGTGTTTGGTATCACTTGGCGCAGACGCACTTTGTCATTCAGGAACGCTCACTTCACTATTGGGTCAACACGCACAATGACTACGTGAATGGCTACCCGAGACTGGTCGAGAGTTTCTCGGCTTACAGCGCGTTGGTGATGCGCTCTGATATCTTCGACGACGCATCGCAGTGGTTGTGGTCCACCATAGGCGCAGTTGCGATCGCGGCGTGGTCGCGCCGGCTGAGGGTTGCTCGCTCCACGGCTGTTGCTCTTGGCGCGATGTGGGCCTTAGTACCGGCCGTGTTTCTGCAGCTGCACACCACGCATGCCGATATCGCGGCGGCGAGCCTTCTCGTTGCGACCGCGTATTTTCTTGCCGAGCCCTACACGTCGATGCGCTCTGTCACGATGGCTACCGTGTGCATCTGCATGGCGATGGCCACCAAGGTCACCGGCATCTTCTACGCCCTGCTGTTGCTGCCCGCACTTGGCTTGGTCCTGCTGCGATGGCGGTTCTTGACCCGCGTCAAGAGCCCGGCCTTCTCGCCCGTATGGTTGCTTGCACTCATCGCAGTGTCACTCGCGGCGGGCCTCGCGCAACCGGTTCATAACCTGGTCGCGAAGGGGAACCCGTTCTTCCCCGCACGCATTACGGTCCCATTCTTCCATATCGTTTTGTCGGGCACGCTCGATGAGGCATCCATCTCCAACGGCCTTTCATTCTTCCGAACACCTGGCGGCTTTCAGCGCATGCTCGATCACTGGTATGGCCCGCCGGCGCCGAATTTTCCCGACATCCGCGGTCGGCCATTTGGCCTGGCATTTCCCTATGTCATCTTACCACTTAGCGCGCCGGCGTTGCTGTTCGCCCTGTGGCGTCGCAAGGGGGAGATCGTGCTCCTGTGTTACGCCGCCGCTGTGGCCCTCATGGTGCCGGCTGCGTGGTGGGGGCGCTACGTGCTCGCCGTACCGGCGTTTGCGTTGGTGCTCGTGGGTTCAATGTTGCCGTCACTGCGTTCGAGGCTTCCCTGGGCGAGCCACTTGGTGGTTGGGGTCATGGGGGCCACGAGCATTGCCAGTGCGTGGGCAGCGCGTGATGGATACCGGCAGTTCCCCGACCTGCACGCCACGCGTGAAGAGAACGTGGCACGCCTTCGCGCCGAGATGAACTGGATGCTACCGCCTGCCGTGGTTCGCGCGCGAGACAGCGAGCTAGGTGTCGGCGATGTGTGGGCGCACGACGAGTCGGTGCTCTTCCTCGGCGAGTATTGGAACGCATCCGTCAGCAGCAAGGTGCAGTACATTTCCAGCCGTCGCGACACGGCGCATTACCTCGCAGAGGTGCGCGTATCGGGTGCGAGATGGGTGTCCGTAGATGCCAACAGCGCCGCGCACAAGGCGCTCGTGCGCGAGTTAGGTGCGGAGCTTATCGCGGTGACAGGGATCGATAACGTGGCCGTGATGCGATTGCCAGGCACGCAACGCGGCACACCGTAGTTCTCGCCGTTCAGGTCCAGTCGAGCACAACTTTTCCCAAGTTTTTCCGGTCCAAGATGCAGCTGTGAGCTTCGCCGACTTTGTCTGCCTTATAGCTCGCGTGCACCAGCGGCCGCAGCCTACCTTCGAGCAGCAGCGGGCCCACGGGCTTGGTCAAACGGCCTAGGCCACCCCAGGCGTCCCACATGCAAAGCATGTTGAGGCCTGCCACAGATTTGGTGCGGTTGGTGAGGCTCATCGATTTGAACTTGGGCATGTCGCGCAGCGTTCGGAGGATGCTTGTGATCTTGCGTTTCTCACCCGTGACGATGGACCCCGCGCCGTACATGACCAAGCGTCCGCAGACGGCCAAGTCGATGTAGCTCTGCTTAAAGGCCTTACCACCGCGCGCATCGAAGATCACGTCGGCGCCCATGCCGTCGGTCTCGCGCTTGATCACTGCGCTTACGTCTTCGTTCGCGTAGTCGACGCAGACGTCGACGCCATTTTTGCGCAAGAAGTCGTGTTTGCTCTTGCTGCTGGTGCCAATGACGCGTGCGCCGATCATCTTGGCGATTTGCGTGGCGGCCATGCCCACGCCGCCTGCGGCCGAGTGGATGACAATGTTCTCGCCTGCCTTGAGATTGCCCATAAAGAAGAGGCCAGCGTAGGCGGTGCCATAGGCGACGGGCACGGAGGCGCCCTCCTCGAAGCTCCAGTCCTCGGGCATGTGCATGCAGTTCTCCGCCTTGGTCACGGCGTATTCTGCGTAGCCACCGAAGTGTGTACCGGCCATCATGCGCTTGCCCATCCAGGTTGGGTCGACGCCGTCGCCAACTTGGTCGACGATGCCGCAGACCTCGTAGCCCATCACGCAGGGCAGAGCAGGGCGGTCGGGGTAAAGCCCTTGCCGCGCCATGATGTCCGCGAAGTTTACGCCGCTGTTGGAGACCTTCACGCGCACCTCGCCGGGGCCCGCGTTGGGTGTTGCCACCTCGCGCATGTGGATCACGTTGGGGCCGCCTTGACCGGTATAAACGAGTGCTTTCATGTGGCGCGGGAATGTACGCGAGCGCGGGCGCCGCGCGCCCGACAAAGCTTAGGTGTCCCGTCGATCGGTGCCGCAGTGCGGCGGGGCACTGAGCGCGTGCTACTTGGTGAGGCGCGCGCGGGCCGCCTTGGTGCGCTCGAGTGCCACGACATCCGCTAAGTCCTGTGCGCGTCCCACTGCGCGCTTGTTTGCGATGAGGTCGTCCATGTGAATCACGGAAATCGCTACGCCGCGATGGGTCACCGCGCCGCGCCTGGCGTACGCATCCTCAAAATCAAAGCCTGGAATGCTAAGGAGCACATCTACGCGCATGGGCTCGCGTCCGAAGAAGACAACGTCATCAAGCTTCATTGTCTCTACTTGCTTGCAAAGGGACGCCGGCATTCCGAAATCTAAGAGGGCGGCCGCCGCCCGAAGCCGATTGGTGGGCGACGGGTCGATAAGCAGATCTAAGTCTTTGGTGGTGCGAGGTTTTGCAAGCAAGCCGACGGCGTATCCGCCGATAAGCAGGTAGCGAACGCTAGCGCTTTCGAACGCCCCAAGGAGCTGCACGAAGTCCTCCGGAATTGTCCACGTAGCCCCAGCCTTTGCGGAACGACCAGGAGAGTTCGAGCGCGGTTTCAAAGCGTACCTCCGGCGTGGTGTTCAGCCAAAACTCGTCATTCATGAGCTCCGCCTCTTCGAACGAATGCACGATGCCACCGGTCCAATGGGCACGGCGCGCGCGGTCTTCGTCCGTGATGCGAAACGTCATTCACAAGAAGAATAGCATGCGATCAGAGCAAATGC
The DNA here is from genome assembly GCA_043779025.1 of Myxococcales bacterium. Classification (GTDB taxonomy): domain Bacteria; phylum Myxococcota_A; class Polyangia; order Polyangiales; family Polyangiaceae; genus JAAFHJ01. The sequence continues at coordinate 301 of JAYWGI010000381.1, read as the reverse complement.
GAATCTAGCGCTCCGCCGTCTGCCAAAGCCACGAGCCTGGCCCGACGCCTGCGCGGCAATCTGCCGGGACTGCGCCGGGGCGAGGCGCTCAAGGCTAGGGCTGCGACGCCCGGAACGTGAACATACGTGAGGACGCGCAACCGACGCCTTGAATGGCGCAGCCCGGCGATGAGGTGAAGCCTAGTGGGCCAACTCGAACAGCCCCGCCGCGCCCATGCCGCCGCCGATGCACATGGAGACCACAGCGTAGCGGCCGCCGCGGCGCTTGAGCTCATAGAGTGCGGTGGCGGTGAGCTTGGCG
>JAYWGI010000380.1:0-1844 GCA_043779025.1 Myxococcales bacterium | reverse complement strand
GAGTACCGCAGCCATGCGCTTTCGTGCGGAGGTTGCGGCGCGGTGACGCGCGCGCCGATTCCGGCGTCGATACGTGCCCATGGCTTTGGGCCGCGCGCCGCGGCATTCGTTGCGTACGCGACGGGGTCGTGCCGATTGTCAAAGCGCCAAGTGCGAGAGCTGTGTCGTGACGTATTCGGCCTCCCCGTATCGCTGGGCTCGGTCTGCGGGCTGGAGCGCACCGTGTCGGCTTCGCTCTCAGCTCCGGTGCTCGCGGCAGCCGCCGCGATGCAGCAACAATCGGTGGTGCACATGGACGAGACGTCATGGCGCATGTCTTCAAAACGCGCGTGGCTGTGGATGGCAACAAGCCGCTTGGCGACGGTGTTTCGCGTGGCCGCAAGCCGCGGCGCCGTCGTGGCGAAAGAGATGCTCGGCGTGGGCTTCAGAGGCCACCTTGTGACCGACCGATGGGGCGCCTACAACTGGGTAGACCTCGCGCGTAGGCAGCTGTGTTGGTCGCATCTGATACGTGATTTACTGGGTATGGTGGAGCGCCGAGGTGTAGGCCGCACCTGCGCGCGGGTTATTCTCGCGCTCATGAAGAGCGCCTTCAAGGCCTGGCACCGTCTGCGAAACAGCGAGATTTCGCGGGCCGCATTTCAAGAGCTCGTGGCGCCGCTACGCGCCAAAGTGGAGGCGCAGCTCGCACTCATCGCAGACAGCGAAAAATCGCGCTCCTCGGGCATGGCCAAACGCTTGCTCAAGCAAAAGGCCGCGCTCTGGACCTTCGTCGACAAAGAAGGCATCGAGCCCACGAACAACATCGCTGAGCGTAGAATCCGACCCGCCGTCATCTGGAGAAAAAACTGCTTCGGCAACGACTCCGAAGAAGGTGCGCAGTACACGGAACGCATCCTCACCACCGTCGCCACAACAAGGCAGCACGGGAAAAGCGCCTTCGACTACTTGAGCGATGCTTGCACAGCATTCCGCCAGGGAATTGACGTACCCTCGCTGCTCACCCTGGCCCCCGCCGGGTAGCCTGAACGGTTACGACAGGTCTTGAGTCACGCCAAAACGTTTTTACAGAAGAGATGTTGCACTACCCGGCCACGGAGTTTAAGTCGATGCTAGACAAGCTCTCCTATGAGTGGGCTTCATTGCCACCTTCGCCTTATGGGCAGTCTACACGTACTTCGAGCGAGCTGCGTACGGTTTACTGCAGCAACGTCACGTGCGCGTAAAGCACACTCGCGACGGCGACAACCGTCCACACGCGTCTTTGCGCCGCCACGAAGTATGTCGGCTCAGGAAGGGCCATCGCTGCGAGAAAACATACCCCTCCCAAGGCGACGCGGCCGTACCACGAGATGACGATGCCCGAAGCTGCATCCGACCACAGCCATTGGCGTTCAACTGGAAAGTACCAAAGCCTCGGAAAGGGAAGTTGGGATTGCAGCGCGTAGGCGCACCAGAACAGGCTTGCAGCACGGCAGAGACGTATGAGCAGGGCAGAATCCGCGCCTAATCGGTCGGCATCGGTGCCCCCCGTCGTCGGGCGCGAGGAGCTGGCATCCGGCGGGAGGCTCATCGCGCTTTTGCCATGGTGACGAGAAGCCCCGCAACGACGTTAAATACCACAACAAGAGCCGTCCAGACGGTGCTGATGATGTAGGCCGCGTGGACGTGCGACGCTGATTTGGCCGTTGTTCTCTGCGCGAGCCACAAGCTTGCAATGACCATGGGCAGCGCCAGGGCTGCGAGGTGCTCTTTGGATTCAAACAACCGCGAAGCCCAAGAGATTTCGTGATCCATGTAGGCTGCACGTACTAGATAGCGAAACCGAGGGTACGCGTACGAAC
>JAYWGI010000379.1:0-18595 GCA_043779025.1 Myxococcales bacterium | reverse complement strand
CCACGGCGAGCGGCAAGCTTACGGGGACCTCTAGCATGCTTGGGTCTCCCATGTATACTGCACCTGAACAGTTGCGTAATGCACGCAATGCCACCGCGCGCAGCGACGTTTGGTCGTTGGGGGTGATCCTTTTTGAGCTCATGTCTGTGCGCTTGCCTTACGAGGGCGAGACGCTCGGCGAGCTCATCGTGACCATGATGGAGCGTGAGCCCACCCCGCTGCAGAGCGTGGCCCCGGAAGTACCGCCGGGCCTTGTGGACGTGGTGATGCGCTGTTTGCGTCGTGTGGACACAGAACGTTTTGAGAGTGTGCGCGAATTGGCATCGGCGCTGGAGCCCTTCGCACCCCCGGGGGGGCGCGGCATGGGCGTTGCGCGCCGTTTGGCCGCGGCGTCGCCTCAGTTCGGTGCTGCGGGCGTAGCGTCCGTTGCGGAGCCGCGTCAGCCCACCATGACCGAGTGGTCACGCTCGCACGGTACGCCCGCGTTGCCGCTCAAGCACATGCATTCGGCCCTGCCGTGGGCGGGCGCCGCGGCTCTATTGATGGTCGCAGGGGGCGCATTTTTGCTCCGCTCTGGCGCTCCTTCCTCTGGGCCGCAGCTGGCAAACGCGCGATCCGCGGCCCTGGAACCCGCGCCGGCGCTCATCGTGCTTACCCCGGTACCAGGTCCAGTCCCCGTTGAGGTTGCGCCCGTGGCGCCACCCACGCCGTCGGCCGCGCTGGGGCACGACGCGGGCACGCACGCCCCGGCCGCGACGGCCGCCGCAGCTGCAGGCTTGAACACGATCTCGTCGCCGAGCCGTCGTCCTGTCCCGGTGGCGGTGCCTGCAACTCACGAGAACCCGGTGCCACCGAAGCCCAAAGCGAGCCGCCCGGCAGCGCTTCCGCCCGGGACTTCCAGCCGAAAATAGCGGGTCTGCAAACCTGAGGTGGTAGCTTTGTGCCTGTGATCTCAAGGCCTTGGATTCAGCGGGTTTGTGCAATGGCTCCCGTACTCGTCGCGTTGCACGCGAGCCCGGTTCAAGGGGCGACGCCCGCCAACGAGAAGAAAGCGGATGCGCTCTACACCGAAGGAAGCGCGCTGTTTCAACGGGGCCGATACGAAGAGGCCCTGAAGCGTCTCGAAGAAAGTCAGTCGCTGGACCCGGGCACGGGTACGCTCATTATGGTTGCATCCTGCAACGAAAAGTTGGGCCAGTGGCGCGTCGCATATGCAGCCTTCCGGGAGGCGCGCGCGCAGTCGGTGGCTCAGCGCAAAGAGGACCGCGTGAAGTACGCGCAAGAGCGCCTTGAAGCCCTTCGCGAGCGTGTGGTGGTGCTGGTCGTGACTCGGTTGAGCTCGGCGCCGGGGGAGCGCGTGCTTATCGACGATACGCCTTATGTGGTGGCGCCCGGCGATGAAGGCATGTTGCTCGACTTGGGCGACCACAAGCTCGTTTATGAGGCGCCCGAACGTTTGCCGCAGCGGCTCGCGCTCAGCAACTTGAAGGGTGTGCAGCGCGTGCTTTTGCCTTCACTGCAGTCGATTCCTATCGGGGCACCTGCCTTGCCGGCTGCTGCAGCCTCCACGGGTGGTGTGCCCATCTGGGCCTGGATCGCAGGCGGCGCGGGTGTTGCCTCGTTGGGTGTCGCAGGTGTTGTACAGCTGGGCGCGCTCAGTGATTACAAAGAGCACAAGGCGGCGTGCGCAGTTCCGGATGCCCTGCGCTGCAGCGAGCTCTACGACTCGGCGACGCGGGGTGAAACCACGGCGATCGTCCTGGCCAGTGCCGGCGTGGTTTTGGTCGGGGTGGGAGTTTACGGAGTCGTGACGGCGCCACCTCGTGCGACTTCGTCAGCAAAAGTGCGTGTTAGCCCCTGGCTCGGGACCACAAACGGCCTGCAAATTTACGGTAATTGGTAAGGTTTCAGGGCGGTCCCGCCCTCAGCCCGGCATGTCGATCGCACGCATCGTGTCTTTGATGTCAAAGCGTGGCGTGTAGTTGAGGGCCGCGCGGGCCCTCTCGTCGCGTACCATGCACACGAAGCGAATGTGGTCCAATTCGGGCACCGGGAAGTTGGTGAGGCGCAGCGACCACATCTGTTTCATGGCAGCGCCCAGCAGTGAATGAGGCAAAGGGAACGCGCTGCGGCCTCCAATGTGGATGGCTTCGGAAAGGGGCAACGCGTCGGGCCCGGCCACGTTGAAAATGCCGCGCACTCCACGGGTTAGGCTCTGGGAGATGGCGCGCACGACGTCTAGCTCGTGGATGACTTGGATCATCGGATCGAAACCCAGCAGCGTAGGCGTGGGGCTAAGCCTAAAGTAGTTGGAAGGGGCGTTTCGCACGCGACCCAAGATATGCACGGGGCGCAAGATCACCGTCTCTGTACTCGCGTGCTTCCAGAAGAAGCCCTGCGTGAGCATGTCAACGTCGATGAGATCGCGCATGGTGTTGGCCCGTGCGCTCGCGAGCAGCGGGCGGTCTTCGTCGAGGAACTGAGGGTTGTCTGGAGCGGGGCCATACACATTGGCGCTGGACAGCATTATTAGCTTTTTTACTTCGTATTTGGCGGTGTACTCGAGCAGCTTGCCCAATCCGACCACGTTCCATTCGTGGTGCTCTGTCTCGCTCATGCGCGGGTCATGCATCACGCCTAGATGCACCACGGCGTCGGGGCGCTCTGTACGGAAGACATCCTGCAGCTGCCGCTTGCGCAAGTCCACAGGCACGTGAACCACGTCTTTTGGGCGATCGGGAAACGGGCGGCGATCGACGCCCACCACCTGATGCTCGCGGTGCAGCACGCGGCAGACCTCCTTGCCGAGGCGCCCGCATATCCCTGTGACCAAGACCTTCATGGTGTGTACTCCGCCTTGTCTTAAAAGAAGATGCTGGTGCGCGCCTCGAGACCGTGGGCAATCATGCGGCTTAGCTCGGCACGCACCTGCTCAACCTTGATGCGCATGACGGCATCTTCGTCCTCGTGATCGCCTGCAAACTGCATGGGTTTGCCAAAGTGCAGACGGTACCGCGTCGGCAAGGGAAGCTGTCCGCCGGGGACAAGCAACTGCGGGATCACCGGCAAGCTTGGGAGCCCTACCATCTTGCCGATATTGCCAAAGTTGGCGAGCGAGATGTACTGCTCCTCGCCGCCAATTACGGCCACCGGCACGATGGGCGTGCCTGTCTCAATGGCAAGCCGCATAAACCCGAGGCCAAAGTCCTGGAGTTGATATCGCTTGGAAAATGGCTTGGAAATGCCGCGCACGCCTTCGGGAAACACCAAGAGCGCCTCGTCGCGCTCGAGCAGCTCTTTGGCGTTCTCGGGGATGCCAACCACCTGGCCCACGCGCGAGAAGAAGGTAGCGACAAACGGCAGCGACTGCGACCAGCGCTCCACCATCGCGCGCACGAAGCGCGGAGGCTCCATGTCCATAAACATCGCCGCTCCGATGAGCGCGCCATCGATGGGGATTTGTCCTGAGTGGTTGGCGATGAGCAACACGCGCCCCTCCGGCAAGTTCTCGCGCCCGAACACCTCGGTGCGGAAGTAGTTGCGATGCAGTAGTCCCACAACCGCGAGCGTGCGCTTCACCCATTCAGGGTCCAGGCCGAAGGGATCGCGGGCATCGCCATGGCTGCGCGGCACGCGTGCAATGCGCGCATCGAAGTCTTCGCCTAGCCAGTCGCTCATCCACGCGTCTACCTCGCCCACGCCGGCCTCACGCAGCCCCCGAAGGAGCACGAGGGTTTCGCCAAGCGCGGAAGCCACGTGCGGCAAGGAGGTGCGCACCAAACGTACTGCGTCGGCCAGCGAAGAATTCACGAGTGAAAGCTTGGCACAGCTACGGCTCGGGTGGGAAAGTCTTGGTACCACAATGTTCGTGCTCCCTCCCCGGCCTAAACCTGGCTGCCGCATCGCGGTGGTAGCCCCGTCGGGGCCTGTGCCAGAGGAGCGTATGCTGGAGAGTTTGGCGTGGCTGCGGGAACGGTACGACGTATGGCTCCCGGGGCCGTTGTTTGAGCGTCAGGGCTACCTGGCGGGGAGCGACACCGTCCGTGCGCAGGCGCTAGCGGCCGCCATGTTGGACCCCCAGACCCGCGCCATCGTGTGCGCCCGCGGAGGCTATGGCGCGGGCCGTATTGTAAGCGATTTGCCTTGGGATGCGTTTCGTGAGCGACCCAAATGGATCGTGGGCTATTCAGATGTCACCGCATTGCATGTGGAATGCACACGTTTGGGTATCGCCTCGCTACACGCGGACAACGCCGGTACCCTGGCGCAGGCCGCGCCCGCACAGCAGTTGGGATGGTTGCAGGCTCTCGAGCAGGGCGGGATGGCGCCGTGGCTAGGGCTTAGCGCGCTGCGATCTGGCGGCGCCGAGGGGGTTTTGGTAGGCGGGAACCTGAGCTTGCTCTTGGCGCAATCGGCCGCCGGGCGCGTGGAATGGCCCAGCGACGCGATTGTGCTCATCGAGGACATCGGCGAAAAACCCTACCGCGTAGACCGCATGCTCAATGCGCTGTTGCTGCGTTTGCAACACGCCCGCGCCGTGGTGTTTGGGGCCTTCACTGAGGCCGAGCCCAACGCCGACGGTGTGACCATCGCCGACGTGCTGCGCGACTTCGCTGCGCGTGTAAGCGTACCCGTTTATGGGGATGCGCCGTTTGGACATTGCGTGAACAATGCACCAATTCTATTGGGTAGGCGGGCGCGATTGCGGCGCGGCGAACTTGCGCTCATTCCCGGGCCCTGATGCGCATGCAGTGTCTGCGGCACACGCGTCAAACCACGCGCCAACCTGGTCGGGGAATGGCCACATCCAGCCGTAGTCGGGGCCGCAAAATCGCTCAATGAGCCAAGGTCTCAGCGCCCGCATTTCGCGCTCGCCGTACACCTCAAAGGTGGCGCGAATGGTTTCCTCGTAGGCTTCCCATTCGATGCGAGCGCGGCCCCAACAGGCACCTAGTGGTAAGCCGCCGACCAGGTAGCGCAGCGCCATCCCTAGCTCGCCGTAGCGCGCGCGCTGCCGCAAGTGCACGCGCTCGTGGCGCAGCAACACATAGCAAGCGTCGTCGGACATCTGGTCCCACGCAGGGGACACCCAAAGCGCCCCGAACATGACCGTGTGGTAGCGAGACAAATAGGTGCGCATTCCACCCAATGTCACCAGGCACAAAAACATGCTCACCGCGCGCTGGATGGGATCTCCCGCCTTGTAGAGCACATGGAACCCCGGAAAGTCGGCTTCCATCGCGCGCAAAAACGTCGCAGACTTGGGCCCGGGCGGCGCCGCATGGTTCATGTGAACTGGTCGCCTACTTTTACGCCGCGGCCATTGACCCAGTCGGCCGCGCTCATAGGTTTTTTGCCTTCGCTCTGCACGCTGTCGAGTGAGACCAGGCCAGCGCCGGTGGCCACCACCACGCCCGACTTGTCGGCGAGCAGCACCGTTCCGGGCGCGTCAGTCACGCCGGGTCTCGCTGTGACCGAGACGATGTGTGTCGAGTGCACCTTGAGCGCCTGGCCGTTGTGGCTGGTCCACGCGCCCGGCCAAGGGCTCATGCCGCGCACGTGGTTGTGCACCTGTGTGACCGTGCGGTCCCAGATCACGCGTCCGTCCTCTTTTTTGAGCATGCGGGCGTGGGTCGCCAGTGCGTTATTTTGGGGCGAGTCCTGCAGTGCGCCCGCGACGAAGCGGGGAAATTCGACCCTGACAAGCTCGGCCGAGATCTGCGCCAGTCGCGTGTAGAGTGCACCGGCGGTCTCGTCAGCCGAGATGCCCGTGCGCGCAAGGGCAAGCACGTCGCCTGTGTCCATTCCCTCATCCATCCGCATCAAGCACACGCCCGTCTCGGCATCGCCGTCGACCACGGCCCAGGTGATGGGCGCCGCACCGCGGTACTTGGGAAGCAGAGAGGCATGCAAATTTACACAGCCTAGGCGTGGAGCCTCAAGCACATCTTTGGGCAGAATGCGGCCGTAAGCTATCACCACGGCCACATCTACTTGCTGCGCTTCAACCCAGGCCGCGAACTCGCCGCTGCGCAACTTGGTGGGCTGAGCCACTGGGATACCCAGTTCCAACGCGCATTCCTTCACGGGTGGTGGCTGCAGCACCATCCCGCGGCCCTTCGGCTTGTCGGGCTGGCACACCACACCAACGACCTCGGAGACTTGCGCAAGCGCGCGCAAACTAGGGACGGCGTAGTCGGGGGTTCCAAAAAAGAGCGTGCGCATCGGATGCAGAGTCTACTTAACTGCTGTCATGACTGCCACGCATCGTGTGATCAACTTTTCCGCCGGCCCTAGCGCCTTGCCCTTGTCCGTGCTTGAGCGAGCGCGCGAGGAGATGCTGGACTTCGCGGGGACGGGCATGTCGGTCATGGAGCAGAGCCATCGCGGAAGGGCGTACGAGACCCTGCACATGCGTGTGCTCGGCCGTATGCACGCGCTCATGGGCCTGGGTGAGCAACACGAGGTGTTGCTGCTGCAAGGCGGAGCCACGCAGATTTTCGCGCAGGTGGCGATGAACATGCTCTCGCCCGACGACGGTGCCGGATATATCGACTTGGGCACATGGGGAGAGAAGGCTGAGGCCGCCGCCCGGAGCGTGAGCAGAAACGTGCAGAGTGCAGCAAAGTGCGATGCGCGATTGCCCGAATCGGTGCACGTCGATCGCACGTGGAAATATATGCATATGACAAGCAACGAGACGGTGCACGGTGTGCAGTGGCCCGGTGCGCTCACGGGCGTGCCGTTTGACGCGCAGGGCGTAGACGTTGTCTGCGATGCCTCAAGTGACATCTTCTCGCGTCCCACACGGCTTGCGGACTACGCGCTTGTGTACGCGGGAGCGCAGAAAAACCTGGGCCCCAGCGGCATCACGGTGGTGTCCGTGCGCAAGGACTGGGTAGAGCAGGGGCGTAAAGATATCCCAGGCATCTTCCAGTGGCGCACGCACGCCAAAGACCACTCCTTGCACAATACACCTCCGACATTTGCAATCTACATGATCGACCTGGTGCTCGACTGGATCGCGCAAATGGGCGGACTCGACGCCATCGCGCTGCGGACGACAGCAAAGGCTGGGGCCGTGTACGGCGCCATTGGGGCCTCCTCGGGGTTTTACCGCTGCCCCGTGGCGGTGGGCGCACGCAGTGAAATGAACCCGGTCTTTCGTTTGCCGAGCTTAGACCTCGAAGCACAGTTCGTGAAGGAGGCAGAGGCGAGCGGTATGGCAGGGCTCAAAGGGCATCGCAGCGTGGGGGGCATTCGCGCTTCGCTCTACAACGCCGTGGAGCCTTCGAGCGCCGCCACGCTGGCAAGCTTCATGGGTGACTTCGCGCGGCGCGTGGGCTAGTCCCTTGCGCCATGTTTGAAGCGGTCGCAAATGGCTTTCAGCAAGCCAAAAACAGGTTGAGTGGGCTCACCGAGCTCAATGAGCAAAACATCGATACGGCGCTGCGTGAGGTGCGCTTGTCATTGCTTGAGGCGGATGTGGAAATGGGTGTAGTGCGCGGCTTTTTGGAGCGCGTCAAAGCGAAGGCCTTGGGCGACACGGTGCGCACCACGGCCAAAGACGCGAGCGGCAAACGTGTCAAGGTCTCGGCTGGCGACGTATTCACCAAGGCCTGTCACGACGAGTTGCTCGCGCTCATGCAGAGCGATGGCGAGCCACTCACATGGGCAAAGCACGGACCCACGGGCGTGATGATGGTGGGCCTGCAGGGGTCTGGCAAGACCACGAGCACTGCGAAGTTCGCGCGCTTGCTCAAGAAGGAGGGCAAGAAGGTTCTGCTCGTCGCGGCGGACATGCAGCGCCCCGCTGCGGTTGAGCAGCTCAAGGTGCTTGGCCGCGCGATCGATGTGCCCGTGTTCAACCTGGCCGGCGAGTCTCCCGTCACCATTTGCACCAAGGCTCGCGAGGAAGCGGCGCGCGAAAAGTACGATGTGGTGCTCTACGACACGGCGGGCCGTCTCGCGATTGACGACGCGCTGATGCAAGAGCTCGCGGACATCCAAAGCGGTGCGCGTCCTGAGAATGTGTATCTCGTCGTGGATGCGATGATCGGCCAAGACGCGGTGCGTGTCTCCAAGGGCTTTCACGACCGTTTGGGCCTCACGGGCGTGATTCTGAGCAAGCTTGATGGCGACGCGCGCGGCGGCGCGGCCCTCAGCGTGCGTGAGGTCACGGGAGCGCCTGTGCGCTACGTTGGCATGGGTGAGGGCACCGACAAGTTCGAGCCCTTCCGGGCCGAGGGCATGGCCACGCGCGTGCTTGGCATGGGCGATGTGGTTGGCCTCATGAAGGACTTCGGGGAGGTCGTAGACCAAGAGAAGGCCGCCAAAGACGCAATGAAGATGCTTAGCGGCAACTTCACGCTGGACGACTTTTTGAGCCAGATCCGCATGATTCAGCAGATGGGATCGCTCAAGGACCTCGTAGGCAAAATGCCTGGGATGGGCGCGCTGCCCGCCGATGTGAATTTGGATGATCGTGAGCTTGTGCGCGTCGAGGCCATGATCCAAAGCTTCACCAAATACGAGCGGCGCGACGCCAACGTGCTCGTGCGTGAGCCCTCACGCGTGCGGCGCATCGCCAAGGGCTCAGGGCAGAGCGAGAAGGCCGTGCAGGAGCTAGTTCAGAAGTTCTTGTTCATGAAGCAAATGATGGACGGCATGGGCCAGAACATGGGCGGCCTGATGGGCAAGATCCCTGGCATGAACAAGCTCGGGATGATGAACCAGATGCGCAAGATGGCCCAAGGTGGCGGCATGCCCGGTATGGCAGGCATGGGTGGATTTCCCGGCATGCCCGGCATGGGAGGCGCCATGGGCGGTCTCGGTGACATGTTCGGTGGCATGGCTGGTATGGGAGGCGGCATGTTTGGCGGCATGGGCGGCCGTAGCGATGTGGGCATGGCGCTCGACGGCATGACCAAGATGAAGTCCTTGTCCGACAAGGAAAAGAACGCCAAAAAGGCGGACAAGAAGCGTGAACGTCAGAACCGAAAGAAGGGGCGCAAATGAGCAAAATCACCCGTGTGTTTTCATTAGCGGGGCTCGCCTTCGTGCTGGTTTCTGCAGGCTGCGTGCGCGCCAAAAAGGGGCCGAGCGATGACGACATCAAGCGCTTGGCGCCCAATATTCTGACCGAGATGCCCGCCGGCGTCACGGCTCCACTTGCCATCGACTTCGATGGCAAAGCGCACCTACTCGGTTACAGCGTAAGCCCCACTGCGCCCAAGGCCGGCGAGAGTGTTTCGCTCACGATGTACTGGAAGTGCGACGCCAAGTTCGACCGAGGCTGGAAGCTCTTCTCGCATTTGCTGCCCGTCGCGGGCGGCGACCCCATCGGCAACCTCGACGCGGCGGGGCCACTCCGTGAGGCCGTCGGCGATCATCAGATCATGGGGCCTGAGTTTTGGGAGGTCGGTAAAGTCTACGCGGACGAGGTCAAGTTCGACATGCCCGACGCTGCGGGCGGCGTGCAGCTGGTTTCAGGGCTGTGGCGGGGGGACGACCGTGTGAAGGTGACTGCCGGCAAGCAGACCGGCGACAACCGCGCCATCGTTTGGACCTCGCGCGCCGTACCCGCCTCGCTGCCTACGCTCAGCATCACCAAGCTTGATAGCGGCCTCATCGTGAGCGCCACCAAGAAGTCGGCCATCACGGTGGACGGCAAAGACGACGAGGCGGAATGGGCCAGTGCGGCAGCCACAGGACCATTCGTCAACGTGGGTACGGGCGCTGCCAACACAGCGGCATCCGGCGGGTCGGCCAAGGTCTTGTGGGACGCCACCAACCTCTATGTGTTCTTCCGTGTGCAAGATACAAGTATCTCCGGCAAGGAGTTTGAGGGCGACAAAAAGCCTGAGACGCACACAGCTGTGGGCCAGCCGAAGCTGTGGACCAAGGACACGGTGGAGGTCATGATCGACCCCGATGGCGACGGCGACTCGGCCGACTATTACGAGATCCAGGTAAGCCCCAACAACCTGCAGTTTCACTCTCAGTTCGATACCAAGCAGATGCCGAGCGGAGGTGAAAACGGCCCTTTCGGCCATGAGGACTGGGCGGCCAACATCAAGTCGGCCACCCTCGTACAAGGCGCGCTCGGCAAGGCCAGCGATTCGGCGGACGGCGACGTGGGCTACACAGTAGAGATGGCCATCCCGTGGGCTTCGATGAGCAAAGCCAAACGCCATCCTCCTGCGAACGGCGACACATGGCGCATGAACTTCTACGCCATGGAGAACAATGGCGGCGTGGCCTGGTCGCCTATCCTGGGGCAGGGTAACTTCCATACCGCGCAGCGCTTTGGTCGCGTGACGTTTCTGGACCCTATGCCGGCGGCTTCCGCAGACGCCGGTCCCGAAGCAGCGGCCAAGACGCGCGATGCAGGCAGCAGGAGCGCGGCTGCGCTTGACGCGGGTGCGGAGCCCCCGGCGCTGTTTCCCCGAAACGGCGCCGTACGCCTGCGCCCCGGCGTGATGCCGTCGCTGCCAGGCAAAGGCGTGGTTCCGTAGTCTCAGATGGCCACACGTATCCATCCCAGCGCCTACATCGGCGCGTCGGCTCAAGTCGGCGAAGGCGTCTCCGTTTGGCAGAACGCGCAAGTGCGCGACGGCGCAGTCATTGGGCCGCGAACGATTGTAGGGATGGGCACCTACATCGACGAGGGCGTGGTGATCGGTGCAGATTGCAAGTTTCAGAATTACGTTTGCACCTACCGTGGGCTCACACTGGAGGATGGCGTGTTCTGCGGGCCATGCGTGGTGTTTACCAACGACATGTACCCTCGCGCGATCGCGCCCGATGGTGGACTCAAGTCCGTGAGCGACTGGACGTGCACGCCGACGCTCGTCAAGTACGGCGCCGCGCTCGGTGCAAACTGCACCATTGTCTGCGGCGTCACGATTGGCCGCTGGGCGATGGTCGGGGCGGGCAGCTTGGTTACCCGAGACGTGCCGGACTACGCACTGGTCGTGGGCAACCCCGCGCGGGTGATCGGCTACGTAAACGAGACTGGGGAGCGCATGACGGCCCCGCCTACTCATCAGGGTGGAGCAGCAGAGCTATGAGCGCGCGTATTGCGCTTTCTGCTCCCGTGATTGGCGACGCCGAAAAGGCCGCCGTAATGAGCGTGCTCGATTCCGGCATGCTTGTGCAAGGGCCGCGGACGGCTCTGTTGGAGCAGCGGTTCGCTGAGGTGGTCGGGGTGGAGCACGCCGTCGCCGTCTCGTCGGGGACCACGGCGCTGCACGTGGCCTTGCTTGCACATGGTATCGGACCTGGAGACGAGGTGATTACCTCGCCATTCACGTTTGTGGCATCGGTCAATAGTGTGGTCTACACGGGCGCGACGCCGGTGTTCTGCGATGTCAGCGCGGACACCTTCAACTTGGATGTCTCGCTACTTCGGGGATTGCTCACGCCGCGCACCAAAGCCATTATGCCGGTACATCTGTATGGCATGGCGTGTGACATGACGGCGATCCTGGCCTTCGCGGAGGAGCACAATCTTGTCGTGATCGAGGATTGCGCGCAATCCATCGGCGCAAGTTACGGCAACCGCATGACGGGCTCGATGGGTACGGGGTGTTTTAGCCTCTACGCCACCAAAAATGTGATGAGCGCCGAAGGCGGTATGATCACCACGAATGATGCGCGCTTGGCCGATTGCGCGCGTATGCTCCGAGCACATGGTTCACGCCGCCGCTACTATCACGAGCTCTTGGGCTTCAATTTTCGGATGACCGATTTGCATGCGGCCATCGGCGTGGTGCAACTCGGACGCTTGGAGGAGTTCACCGAGCGGCGCAGGCAGAACGCAACGCAGCTATCGGCCTTGCTGACAGCCGTGAAGGTGCCTGTGGTGGCGCCGGGGCGCGATCATGTGTGGCATCAGTACACGGTGCGCATGGTCGGGGCGACTGCTGCAGAGCGCGACGCGGAGGTGGCGAGAATCGACGGCCTGGGCGTCGGTTGTGGCGTGTTTTATCCGCTGCCCGCCAATGAGCAACAGCACCTTTTGGACCTCGGCATTCCGAGCGCACCTACACCTATGGCGCAGATGCTGTCGCGCGAGGTCTTCTCGCTGCCTGTACACCCAAGCCTCTCGGTCGAGGATGTGTCGCGTGTGGCGGAGGTCGTCAACACGGTGCGCGCGCAGTGAAGGCGCTTGTCGCTGGAGGGGCTGGCTACATTGGTTCACACATGGTGCGTGCGCTCGTTGAGGCAGGGCACAGGGTGGTTGTGCTCGATGACTTGTCGGCGGGCGTGCGGAGCGCAGTGGATGCGCGGGCCGTGTTCTCCGAGGGCTGCATCAGCGATGTGCCTCGGGTGCGCGGTCTGATCGGTGAGCACAAATGTGACATGGTGTTTCACTTCGCGGGGCTCATTCGCGTCGATGAGTCCATGACTGACCCCGCTAAGTATTTTCGCGCGAATGTGGCCGCGACCCTGGCATTTCTCGATGCCATCATGGACGCCGGGCTTATGCGGATGGTGTTCTCGTCGACGGCGGCGGTCTACGGCAACCCGCTCGAGATCCCGATCACCGAGCAGCACCCTGTGGCGCCTATCAATCCCTATGGCGAGAGCAAGGCCATGATTGAGCGTGTGCTGGCGACTTATGCCAAGCAGCTCGGCTTCTCGTATGCAGCGCTCCGCTACTTCAATGCCGCAGGCGCCCATCCGTCGGGCGAGCTCGGCGAGAACCACCATCCCGAGACGCACCTCATCCCCAGGTTGCTCGATGCCCTGCTTGAGCCCAACCCAACGGCGACGGTGTTCGGTCACGATTACGGAACGCCGGACGGTACCTGCGTGCGTGACTATATCCACGTCATGGATCTGGTGGACGCGCACCTCGCGGCGGCTCACAAGCTCTTGGATGGGCCTAGCGGGCAAGAGCTCGTCCTGAATCTGGGCACGGGGGAGGGAGCGTCGGTGCTTGAGGTCGTCGCGCAAGTAAAGGCGCTCACCAAACGTTCTCTGTCCGTCGATATGCAGCCGCGCCGCGCCGGAGACCCGCCTTCCCTGGTGGCGAGCGCCGAGCTAGCCGCTCAGGTGTTGGGGTGGACGGCCAAGCACCGCATGGGCCGGATTGTCACCGACGCGGCGCGCGTGCGACTTCGCGAGCTATAGGCGATTGTTGACGAAGACGAGGTTTTCGCCAAGCGTGTACATGTCAAAGTCGAACTCGAACACCGCGCTCGTCACTGCTTTTGCGCAGCCTTTTTCCATGAAATCGTGTGTCTCGATCAGCAAATACTTCGTCTTCGGTAGCCAGGCTTTGGAGGCTTCGCCGAAGATGTGCTTCTCGGAGGTCTCGATGTCGATCTTGAGGATGTCGATCGTCGGCATGCTGAACTGCTTCATCAGGTCGTCGATAGAGCTCGCTGGGATTCCGTTCGGGTCATCGTCGGAGGTCTCGAGCACCCTGAACGCCCAATTCTCGGCCGAGGCGCTTTCAATCTTCAGCTTGCAGCTGCGGCTCCACAATCCGTGCGGAATACACTTAATCTGAGCAAAGGCGGACGTGTTGCGCTGCAAGGCTTGGAAGTTGCTGGGTTCGGGCTCCAAGGCGTAGACCATGGCCTGAGGGTGCTTCTTTGCAAACCATACGCTCGAGCAGCCGATGTTTGCCCCCGCGTCGATGATGGTCCGGATCTCGCCCTTCACGGGGTACGCGTACTCCTCCCAGACGAAGATTTGCTTGAAGACGTCGAGGTCGGATGTCCCCTTGCGCAGCTGGATCCCCTCGTACGAGGGCGACATCCCGGCAAGGTGGCGTCCGTAGAACAACGAGGCATCGCGCGCACCGATTTTTCGAGTGAGCTTGAGGAAATCGACAACGCGGAACTGAGGAGTGTGGGGCATCAGGTTTGCTTTAGTTTCAAAAAACGTTCGGGGCCGACGAGCAACGTTGCAACGAGGCGCAGAGATTCTTTGGCGGCTTTCCGCTCTCGCATCAGGTGGGGCAGCGAGCGGGTAAACTGGCTCAGGGCTCCCCAGACGTCGCGTCGATACTGTGAGTCGAGTAGCTCGTACTCGCCGTCGATGGCGTCATATCGCGCCTTGAGTTCGCCATCAATATCGTACTTTCGAATCAGCGCGTAGGTGAGCTGATTGGTAGACCGTGCGCGCTTACATCCGCGTTGTGCAGAGGCGACGCTCACCGTACTGCAGCTGTTGTTGCCGTGCTGGCGGTACTGAAACAGCCTTCTATTGACCATTCCAACGCTCGCTAAGGGGTTGGCCGCAACGACGAAGGGGCCGAGCGTGAGGTCAAGATAAGAAAATGCAGTCTGGGCGTGCTGCGCAATGATGCGCTCGTACTCTGCGAGGTCGAGCATGCTACGGCGAATCACGTAGGCAGAACCCAGCCAATAACCTTTTCGAAACAGGATCGCGTGCCTCAACGCGGCGCTTTGTTCCGACTCGGGGACGCGGCTCATAATGCGATCGATTGAGCGATGCGTTGCATCGTACACTGCGAGTTCAGCCAGCGTCTCGTTCACATGCACGTGCTGGTGGGAGGCCAATACCATCGACGAGTCCGTTAGAAACAGTCGCTCGATCTCAGCAAGCTTTGTGGGCATCCAAACATCGTCGCCGTCCAAAAAGGCGACCAAGTCACCTTGAGCCAGGCGCAGTCCCGACAGGGTGTTCTTGAGCGCACCGCCGTTTTGCGACTGACGTACGTAGCGCACGCGATCGCCATAGCGGGCGATGACCGCGGGCGACGTGTCCGTGCTGGCATCATCGACAACGATGATCTCATCGGAGGGTCGTGTTTGCGCAAGCACCGACTCGATCGCGTCGGCTACGAAGGCCTCCAGATTGTAGACCGTGACGATGGTGGTAATTTTCATGTCGAACCCGAAGGTGCTGCCGATGCAACGCCAAGAACCTTTAGGTAATCACGGATGATTCGGTCGGTGTGGTAGTTCTGCGCGCGCTTCGTGATCGCCTCGGCCGCCAGCGGCGCCGAGATCGCACGCACGATGGTGCGCGCCAGCTCGTCCGGATCGCTGGGCCTACACAAGTAGCCAAACTGCCCGTTGGCAAGAATCTCGGCCGGGCCACTGGGGCAGTTGGTGCTGACGACGGTTTTCCCAAACGCCATCGCCTCAACGATGACGTTGCCAAATCCCTCGTTGATCGAAGACAGGACGAACAGGTCACAACGCGACAGCCACCGGTACGGATTCGGGTCGTGCCCCACAAAGGCCACGCATTGCGTTAGCCCGAGCCGTGCCACGAGCGCCTTGAGCTCCTGTTCTTTAGGCCCCGCCCCTAACACGAAGGTGACGCAGGACCTTCGCAGTTGCGGCGTCGCAAGCGCCCGGAGCAAGGTGGCTTGGTCCTTTTGCGTGGTCAGGCGTCCAATCGAGACAAGTACCTTCTTGCCGGCCGTTGGCAGAGGAAACTCAAGAGCCTCCCGACCGCGCGCGTAGATGCCGTCGTCGAACACCGGGTTGTAGATGACGCGTGCCTGCGGGAGCGCGTGCCCAGATGAGCGACGTAGCCATGCCAGTGTCCCGGCGCTCACGGCGACGATCTGATTCGCATGCGGCGTGACGACCGTGTGTAGCGCTTTGAGGAGCGCGTCTTCCTTCAGCAACCCCAACGACCGGAACCGAGGGCTTGCGTAATGATGTGTCAGAACGACTTGATAGAGGCCCTGAAACAAGCGCTGCGTAAGGAGCGTCGCCGCACTGACCACGTCGCCCGCTACAACGACATGTGTGTATTGCGCACGTTTGAGAGCGGAAGGAAGTTTGCGCACATAGTGGACGAAGGTCGTCGCGTTGAGTTCGTGCACCTCTACGCCTGGGGCGAGAAGGTCGAAGTAAACGCCTTCGCGCTTGCCGAGCAGTACGTCGACCCTCACACCGGCTTTGTGCAGCCCATTGGCGATGTTTACGAAGACGCGCTCGGCGCCGCCGCTCTCTAGATTCTGAATAAGAAGAAGGACATGTGTCATGAGGCCGGGCCGCTTAGTCCTTCTGGTAGAGTATTTCCTGCGTTCCGTCGCGAAAGTAATAGCCTGCGTAGGGCGCGCGATCAAAGCTCAGTGCGCCAAAGCTGTTCCAGGCGATGCCCCACGCGATGGCAAGCTGCACCGTGCGTCCAAGGTGCACGCCGCCTAGCGCAAGCATGACGAAGAGCAGAGGGGCGTAGTCGTTCGAGAATCGGTATCCGAACTGTGCCCAGCCGGAGTTTTGATAGAGCAGGTTCATTGTGAGTGGGCCCAATGCCGCAAGCAGAGCGGCCTTGTAGGGCCCCGGCGTTTGTTTGGACCGTAGCAGCCAAAAATAGAGCGGCGTGGTGAACCACAACGCCAAGCCATGCTCGTTGATTTGAAACAGAGGCCCTGCAGCATCGCGTGCGCGCATCCACGGCAACGAGCTAAGCATCACGCCCAAGTTCTTGGCGAGGTAATGGTAGTGAAACAGGCCCCAGCGCTGCATGCGCGCGTGCCAAGCCACCGCCAAGTGTTCGTGGCCAAAAGCCGCCGGGCTCCAGCTGCCAAAGCGACTATGGTTCGTCCAGGTCGCAAGGCCAAGGGCGAAGACTACCGGCACGCCCACCAAGCAAAGCGGGCGAACAAAAGCGCGCCAGTCACGGGCCACCAACGATGTAGAATGCACACGTGCCAGCTCCGCCAAAAAGAACACGCCTGTGAGCGCCATGGTTGGGCGGCTATGCCAAATGGCGCCTAGTGCGAGGCCCGCCAGCAGCGGAGACGAGGCCTCTAAAGCGCCATTGAGAAACACGACCAAAAGTGCTGAACCCACCACATGTCCGGCAAACCAAACCGTCCCCTGAACGGCGGTAAAAAAGTACACGGTGCCGAAAGCGTAAGCCGTGGTGAGGAGCAAATTCTCTTGTGTCGTCCGTTTCGAGTGGCCGTAGTCGCGTAGGCGCTCCAGCAGCAAAAACAACCCCGCCGGAGCGATCCCGGCAAGCCAGGCGATAAACTGACCATCGGCGAAGTCCTCCGGCGATCCGGCAAGAGCGACGAAAGGCAACATAAGCACGGCCGGGAAGGGCGGGAAGCTAATGAACGTCTTGCCGCCGAACTCGGCAAAGTCGTTGCCCTGTGCGTAGCTCGGCCCGCCGTACACCACATCCTGTCGGCCGTGAGCCCATGCGTCGGCGAGGTGCGCAAAGTGGTTGTATGGCGTGTGCGCGCCCAGCCGAGGCGCGCCCATCATGGCCAGGTACGCGAGTGTTGCGGCGACGTAGACGCCCAAAACCAAGCGCAGCCGCGGTGTGAGGAAAGAAGGCCAGATCACGTCCCGAAGCTACCACAGCAAGCGCGGCTCGCGCGCCGGCCCTGACGGGGGCATGCGCTGCCGTGGTGCGAAACGGGGTGCGCAGTTCGTCGCTACGTCGGGCATAACGCTACGCATCAATCACGCAACAATCCTGAAAAACCCGATCGCGCCACATGGAACAAACCTTGCATGCAAGGTGGGATGGTTCCTCCCTACAACTCCACTGCGCCCTCCTCCGACAGCCGCTCGGTGTCGATTCTGGCCAAGAGCTTGTACCGTGAGATGAAGGGCGGGGGGTACTCGCCGCGTGATGTGATGTCGCTTGCGACGGAGCTTTTGGGGATGGTTGCTACCGATGTGCGCGCGCTGAAGTAGTTCTCTGAAAGCTGCGCCCAACGCCCGGCTTGAGCCGCTCACTGAAAGGTGGGCGGCTTCTCTTTTGGCCCAGGCTTTGGACATTGGCTAGCGTGCCTAGCGCAGCTATGTATCGCGCTCACATTACCCAAAAAGATGGTCCCGAGCGTTCCCAAGAAATGCGCGACAAGCTGGTCACGCTGGGGCGAGCCGATGAGGGGAACGGCATTGTGTTGCCGCGCGGCAATGTGTCGAAGAGCCACGCGACGCTGGAATTCATGGGCGATTCTTGGCTCTTGAGCGACCTCGCGAGTACCAACGGAACCTACCTCAACGGCAAACGGATCGGACAGCCTTCCACTGTTTGGCCCGGGGACCGCGTACACATAGGCGACTTCATGATGCGCTTCGAGTTGCTGGACAACCCGGAATCGAGCGCGTCGGCCGTCATTGTGTCCGACATGCTGGACGTAGAGTCCGAGGAGTTCGACAACAATCCTACTGCGTTTCGCGCCGAGGGACTTGCCGCGGCGGTTGTGGCTGCGGCTCCCCAGCAAGGTAAACGTGAGCCTTCGAGGGTTAGCACGGACCATAGTGGTGGCGCGCCGCCATCTGCTCGTGACGAGCCTCCCACCGCAGGCTTGCCGCTGCTTGCGTCGCCATTCCTTTTGGGGGCGGACACACGCAAAGCCAGTGTGAAGCTCTCGCTTGTGGCGCTCGTTGAGCGCTACTTGGCGTCCCCCGAGGCGCGGCGGCGGGTCTCTCGCATCGCGCGCGACCGAGCGGAGATGGCCGAGCTCAAAGCCGGGCTGGAGCATTCGTTTACCGAGCTGCGTCTCTCTGGAGAAATCGCGGCCAACGCCGATCGCGACGAGCTCATTTGTGCGGCGCAAAATGAACTCTGGGCGCTTGGGCCGCTCGCAGTGTTGCTGGAGCGCTCCGATTGGAACTACGTGACC
>JAYWGI010000378.1:0-1846 GCA_043779025.1 Myxococcales bacterium | reverse complement strand
TGGTGCTCTCAATGGCACGCCCTACACTTTCGTGTACGGCGACACGATGAAAGTCGTGAGTGCGGAGCTCAAAGCTGCAGAGAAGGATTTGGGCGAGGCAGAACCTGCACTACGCAGCTATCTTGCGGCAGCCGCGCAAAGCTTCTTGGACAACAAATGGGAACCGGCCGACGAAGCGTGGGCCAAAATGGGCGTGGACAACTCCAGCTACTACCTGCGCGTGGGCCCGGACGAAGTCTACGCCGAACCCTGCAGCGTGAAGGCGTTGTTCCACCTGAGCTTTGCGCGCATCAACAGCGGCTCCAAGGAGTGGCAAGCCAAGCTGAGCCCCATGAAGGCGGAAATGGAGAGCGAGATCGCCGCGCTCGCCGGCGCGCCCTACACCGCGCGCGACGTGAGCTTCAAGCTGCCAGACTTTATCGACGTGGTCATCAACGCCGGAGACTCGCGGCCGCCCTTTGGCGCCACCATCGGCCAATCGCTGCCAAACTTTGGCCCTGTGGCCAACGAGGGGCGCGGCCGCACCGTGGCCATGACCAACTTCTACCAAGATCCAGACAGCCTCGCCGCCAGCAAAAAGACGGCTGAATCGCTGCTGTGCGCGAGTGTGATGCCCATGTACACGCAAGCGCCAGAGCCCAAGCTCATGAGCACCGTTCTGCACGAGGCTGCCCACAACTTGGGCCCCGCTCATCAGTACAAGGTGTTCGGCAAGGACGATCGCGCAGTCTTTGGTGGCCCGCTTGCGAGCACGCTTGAGGAGTTCAAGGCGCAGAGCGCCGCGCTCTTCTACACCGACTGGCTGGTGGGCAAAGGCACGCTGGACCAACGCACCGCCGACCAAGCGCATGTGCAAGACCTGCTTTGGAACTTTGGTCACATCTCGCGCGGCATGTACGACGAGGCCAAACACCCACGCAACTACAGCCAGCTGAGCGCGATGCAGCTAGGCCTGCTCATGAAGGCGGGCGCCGTGACTTGGATGCCCAAAGACAAAGCCGCCAATGGCACCGACGTAGGCTGCTTCGCCGTCAAGGCGGGCGCCTACCCCGCCGCCACGCGCGATCTTCTTAAGACCGCCGCAGGCTTCAAGGCACGCGGCGACAAGGCAGGCGCGGAGGCGTTGGTGAAGGCCTTTGTGGACGCGCCCGATGCAGCGAACAAGGCTGCACGCAAAGCCATCACCGAGCGCGTCGGCCGCGTGCAAACAGGCAGCTTTGTCTACGGCGTGAAGGTCGATTGACGCCCATTGACCTTAGGCTCGCACCCAACGCTGCACGAGGGACAGCGACGCCCACAGGAGCCTGACGCCACGGGCATTGTGTTCCCCGACCCGCGAAGCGCCGACGAGGAGGGCATCGTGGGCGTGGGCGAAGATCTGCGTCCGGGCACGGTGCTCGAGGCCTATCGCACGGGGATATTCCCATGGCCCCACAGCGTGCGCGGCAAACGCATCACGCTGTGGTTCAGCCCCGATCCGCGGGCGCATTTCCCGCTTTCGGCTACGCCGCATTGGTCTCGCAGCCTGCGCCGTACGCTGCGCTTGCATCCGTGGCGCATCACGATGGATGCGGCCTTTGAGAGCGTGATGCGCACCTGCGCCTATGCACGGGAGGTTGAGGGCACATGGATCACCAACGGCATGGTTGCAAGTTACACCCACCTGCACGCACTGGGTCACGCGCACAGCTTGGAGGTATGGGAGGGCGAAGAGCTTGTAGGCGGCATCTACGGCGTGCGCGTAGGCCGCGTGTTCGCTGGAGAGTCTATGTTTCATACCCGCACAGACGCCTCCAAAGTGGCCCTCGCTGAGCTTGCCATGCGCTTGTATACTGCAGGCTTTGAG
>JAYWGI010000377.1:0-1848 GCA_043779025.1 Myxococcales bacterium | reverse complement strand
AGTCTTTTTGCTTTTGCATGCGGTTCCCCTGCATCGCCCGTCACCCCTTCAACGGCAGCCGGTAGCGATGCGGGCGCCGCAGTCTCAAGCGCGGCGGCGCCGGCCGCTACCCCCGCAACGCTTCCAGCTCCCGCCACAACGCCCGGCGCCCGGCCTCCGTTTGCGCGAGACGCTGAAGGTGTGCGCGTGGCGATTCGATCCCGCACCGCCGGCGTCGCTTATTGCTACGCCGACTTCAGCGCCGGCCGCGCTGGCGTCGAGGGGCAAGTCTTTATGCACCTCGTGGTGGACCCGACGGGCGTCGTCACGACGGCCGAGCAAGGCAAAGCCATGACGGATGCCGCGGCCCCCGCCCCCAATGCCGTGCCCGCGCGACCCGTGATCGAGGATGCGGTGCTAAGCGGCTGCATTGCCAAAGAGTTGAGGCAATTGCAGTTTTTGTCGGACAGCAAGGGCAAGGAAACGCGTGTCGACTACCCCATTCAGCTCAGCTCGAAGAGGGTTGCCGAAGGCCGCATCTAAGGTCGTCCCTCAAAAGGCAGCGGGAAAGCTCCGGTCTCGGTCTCGAGAGCCAGGTTTTTTGGCGCTTTCCGCTTGCCACAAAATGAGAAAAACCCCTCAGGTTGCCCTTAGAGGTTCTTCATCGTTGCCTCTATCGAGGCGAAAGATCACTCTTCGCCAGAGTCACGACGCGGCATCGAACCGCTCAAGAAGCTGGGAACGCCAGCTGGGGGCGTTATTTTATTTTTTTTTTGAGCTGGCTTTGCAGCTGGCTTCTTGGCGACGGCGGCCTTCTTAGGCGAAGCTGCCTTTTTGGCGGCTGGCTTCTTGACAACGGCCTTCTTGGCAGCTGGTTTTTTGGCGACGGCGGCCTTCTTAGGCGAAGCTGCCTTTTTGGCGGCTGGCTTCTTCGCGGCAACCTTCTTGGGGGCAGCAGCCTTCTTAGGAGCAGCTGCTTTTTTGGCGGCTGGCTTCTTCGCGGCAACCTTCTTGGGGGCAGCAGCCTTCTTAGCGGCTGGCTTCTTGGCAGTCTTCTTTGCAACCATTGGTAATCCTCCTGCAGACGTTGATATAGATGACATATATGGTCACGCAACGTACGTGTCAAAGCGAAAATAACTTGACCCGCATTTTTTGACCAACTTTTCTGCACTTGGTCTTGACATTTGTCCCACCTCACCGCCGTCTCGCACACCTCACATTACCTTTTGGAGATCCCGCCATGCACGCTCGCCTCTCGCAAATCGCCTTCTCATCTTCACTTTTGATCGCACTCGGAACGAGCTCGCTGGGCTGCGGCCACAACGAAGACGAGTGGCAGGAAAAAGTTCACGAGAACGAACGCCTTGCCGGCGAGCTCGCCAGTGCTCGCGCTGCGCTCGCGGCCGATCAGGAGCGCTTCACGCAGAACCAAGCGGAGCTCGAGGCCATGCGCGCGCAGTTGCGTTTTGCCGGCGTCGGGCTTGAAAAGTCTCAAGAGGAAACCAAGAAGCTTGTGAGCGCACTGGACGCGGCAAAAAAGCGTTCGGAGCAGCTTGCGGCCATTGAAGCGCGCTTTCGCGAGTTGCGCACGAAGCTGGAGCGCCTGACGCAAATCGGACTCAAGGTCGTCGTGCGGAACAACCGCATGGTGATTCAACTCCCGGGCGACATTTTGTTTGAGTCCGGAAAGGCCGATCTCAAAGGCGAAGGCAAAGACGCGCTCAAGCAGGTGGCGGACGTCATTCGCGCTGACAAAGAGCTTTCGTCGCGCGCCTTTCAGGTGGCCGGCCACACCGACAACGCCGTGTACGGAAACGGCCCGTTCAAGGACAACTGGGGCCTCTCGCTTAACCGCGCTCGCACCGT
>JAYWGI010000376.1:0-5003 GCA_043779025.1 Myxococcales bacterium | reverse complement strand
GGGCCCGCGCTACTGCTTGGCGCACTCTTCGAACTGGAACTCCGCAAGAGCCGCGCAGCGCACGTTGTTGGGCACGTCGGCCTTCGCGGCTTCCGTGCAGCGCAGCACGCCGCGAATCTTGCCCTCGCTCACCGAGGCGGTGTCGAGCAGCTCTACCGTGCAATTGTCCTGGCTGTAGACGGCAGTGGTGCTTTGAAACGTGCTCTTGAAGCCTGGCTGCGCGCCCGTGATGGGCGCGACAGTGCCCTGCAGCGTGAGGCTCGCGTTGCCCGACCCGCGCTTTTCGGCGCGCGCAATGACTTGGAATTTCCCGTCTGCTGCTGCCTTGACCTGGCACTGCACACCGTAGGTCACGCCCTTGTCGGTGCTCTCGTCCGATACGCCTACGTAGTCGGAACCGATGCGCAAAAACTCACCCGGTTCGGCGCACGTGGCACCGGCTGAGCCCGTCCTCACATAGTCCAAGTTCACTTTGGCGTAGCCGATGCTCGGTGCCGCCACCGAGGTTGTGCACCCGTAAAGAAAAACCAACAGAGCAGGAGTCGCGAGGAGTTGGATCGTGAGCTTCACACCTTAAGTATACGGACCGGTGGGCAACGTAGCCAACTATTGCCCGTCGGACACAGCGAGGCGAGGCCGCGACGCCGCTCTGTTCTTGACCTTTGGGCGGCGCCGATGCACCACCAGCGCCATGAACCATGTGGTCTTTGAAGCGGGCGCGAGTGACCATCCATTTGCCGCCATGCTGGGCGAACTGTTGCGCCAAAACCTTGAGACCCATCCTCACAAATGGCGTGACATCGCCAAGATGAATGGCCGTGTGGCCATTGTGGCCGACGACGCGCACGTGGCTGCGACGCTTGTATTCGACGGGCGCGACATACGCATTTCGGCTGGGCTTTGTGGCGCGCCGGATGTGACGGTTCGGGGCTCCTCAGATGCGATTATGGCCATGAACAATGTGCCGCTGCATGGTGGCTGGCCCGTGCCGAATCCGCGCTCCGAGGCCGAGCGTGAAGCTTTTGGCGCCGTTGTGGCGGCTTCCAGCAATGGGTCGGTGCATACGCACGGGTTGTTCCAACATCCGATGTTGGTTTTCAGGCTGACCCGTGTGATGTCCGTTTACGGCTAAGCGCGCACGCTGCGGCCGGTTGCGGGGTGAGGCACTTGCCGTTAGCCTACCCGGCGACGCATGACGAAACATCCGTGGGGTTGGGGGAGAGCGGGACGGCCGTGCTGGGCGCATGTGGCGTTTATTGCGTTCGCGGTCCCCGCGTGCGCTGGGCGTACCCTTGCACTGCCATCGGACAGCCTCACGACCTCATCGCCCAAGTCAAGTGACGGTGAGGGGGGGGCGGTTGCGCCCAACGAGACTGCGCCGGATGCCGCCCGGGCCAAAAACCCGAGCATTTTCCCTCGCAATTCGGGCGTGGTGCCAACCAAAAGTTGTGTGAGCACAGCGGACGCGCAAGGGCTGATGCCGCTTCGGATTGGCACAGCCACGCACAGCTTTCGCGCGCCACTTGAGTACAACAGCAAAGCTCCTACTCCCATGCCCCTGCTCGTGGTGCTGCACGGCTGCGGGGACACAGCAAACAACGCAGCCAAATGGATGGGGAATCTCTGGGAGTCCAAGCCGGAAGATATTCGCTACGCCGTCCTCGGCGTAGGTGGTCGGGATGGTGCGTGCTGGGGCGACGATACGGCCATCGTGCGGGCCGCCGTGGATGCGCTTGCAGAGTGCATATTTGTAGATCGGCGTCGTATTGTGCTTGGTGGCTACTCCTCAGGCGGGGAGCTTGCGCTGCGCACAATGTACGCCCACGGCGGCGACTACGCGGGCTTGTTGCTTGAGCACTCGGGCCTGAGCCAGGCGTACCCGAACCAGGACTTAGCGCAGGTGACCAAGACGGCGCCGTGGGCATTTCCGGTGACATGGGTCGCGGGCACGAACGACAGCGTCTTTCCAATCGCGCAGGCTCGCGAAGAGCGGGATTTGATGAAGGCCGCGGGGCAGCCGCTGAAGTTCATCGAGACTCCCGACGATCACGAGGGGCGTTCGATTCCGAACTGGAGCTCGGCGCTGCTACCCACGATGGTGGGTTGGATCACGCCACTTCCAGAGTAACCGAGCATAGCAAAAGCGCGGCGCGGTTTCGTTTCCCTCGTGCGGCTGAGCCGCGTAGTCTTTGGCCCCATGAGCACCCCCGCGCGCCGCAGAAATCTTAAGTGGGTCGTGGCTGCGGCCGCGGTCTTCGTGCTTGTTGCATGCGTCGCCGGCTGCAGGGGTCGGTTCGACAGCAAGCCCGTGCCCTATGTGGGCGAACTCGATTTGCGCAGCGGCGTGCGTGAGGTGGACACAGCTGGTGTGATGGGCGTGAACTTCGCAACGGGCACGGGGTTCTCGGGATTGGTTCTTGAACTGCGCATGCGCGTACGCGACAAGAACCTACGCGGCTTGCATTTGCGGCTCGGAGATCGTTTAGACATGGAGCACGCGGAAGAGCTGGCCTCCGTGCTCGCACCCCTTCGCGCGAGCGGCACGCCCGTGCATTGCCACGCGGATGGCTTGGGAAATGCGACGGCAGCGCTAGCCGCGCAAGTGTGCACGCGGCTCGTGCTCGCGCCATCGGGCGAGGTCTCGACCGTCGGGCTTGCTGCGCAAAATATCTACTTTAACAAGCTGCTGACGGAGAAGCTTGGCATCCGCTTGGATGTGCTTCAGGTAGGAAAATTCAAGGGTGCCGAGGAGCCGTTTACGCGCGATAGCCCTAGCCCCGAAGCGCGGCAATCCTTGGAGAGTACACTATTGTCTCTGCAGAATGCATGGGCCACGATGCTGCATGCTCGACCCGCGATCGAGCAAGCGTGGCAAGGCGCGCCGTACCCCGCAAGCGAGTCGAAGGCGAAGGGGCTTGTGGACGAACTGGGATATGCGGACGACTCCCTCAGCGACCTAAAGAAGGCGGCGGGCGTCGAGAAGATGGTGGCCCTGCGTGCCGGCGGCGAGCACGCGCCGTCCGTGCTGCAGGAGCTGATGCGCAGCGAGCACCAGCCCGACATCGTGGTGCTGCGCGCCGTGGGGTCGATAGTGATGGGGCGCGGCGGCAGTGACAACGTCGCTGAGAGCTCGTTCACCAAGCAGGTGCAGCAGCTCAGCAAAGACGACGCGGTCAAAGCAGTAGTGCTTCGTATCGATTCGCCAGGCGGTAGTGCGCTCGCAAGCGATCTGATGTGGCATGAGCTTCGCAAGCTTGCAGCGAAGAAGTTGCTGGTGGTGAGTGTGGGCGGGATGGCGGCCAGCGGAGGTCAGTACTTGGCTTCAGCGGGCAGTCACGTGTTTGCGGATGCCACGAGCATCATGGGATCCATAGGCGTGGTGGGTGGCAAGGTCGTACTCAACGACGCCACGGAGAAATGGGGCGTGCACGCTGAGACTTTCACCGCGGCAGGAACCGACGGAACAAGGCGTGCACGTGCGGCGATGGAGTCGCCGTTGCAGGCGTGGGACGGCCCTACGCGTGAGCGTGTACTCGCCGAGATGACCGAGATTTACGAACTCTTTTTGTTGCGCGTCGCGGAGGGGCGCCACCTGAGCAAAGAGCAGGTGCAGGCTCATGCCGAGGGCAAAATCTTCTCCGGAAAGGATGCTGTTTCGTTTGGTTTAGCCGATGAGATCGGTGGGCTCTCCGAGGCGGTCGCCTACGCCAAACTTGCTGCCAAGTTGCCTGAAGGGTCTACGGTAGGCGTGTTCGAGGGTGCCGGTGGTTTGCTTGAGCGCTTGGGCCTCACCGACAGTGATACACGCGCTCCGCACCTCTCCGGCTGGGCGCAGGCCGCGCAGGCCTTGGGCGCGCCAAGTTTGGTGCACTATGCATCCTCGTGGGAGCTGCTCCGCACAGAGCACGTGCTCCTATTGGCGCCCACTTGGCTTGAGGTGCGATGACTGACTTCGTAGGCAATACCCGGCCCCGCAAGGCGGGACGCGCCTATCTTGCGCGTCTACGTGTTCGCGCTGTGGCCGAACGCGGGCCGATTGCGCGCTCGGCAATGTGGGTTCGGCTCTCCGAGGCCTATACGGACATAGGCAAGTCCTGGCTTGCGCTCGCATGCGCCGAGCAAGCACAGCAGGCTGCAGGCGATCACGCCGTTTCGATGCGGCTGTCCGAGGCACTTGCCGTAACCCATCGCGAAGAGGAAGCTCTAGAGGTGCTTGCGCGTTTGGAGTATGAGGCGCACCCGAGTATTGTGCTTCGTGCACGTGTACTCTCTGCCGAGATCGCGGGCCGCCGCGGAATGACCGTGCACGCGGCGCGTATGTGGCGCGCTCTGCTGGGACGCGACCCCCAGGCGCATGAGCGCTACTGGGCCTTTGGATCGGTCTCCGGAGCGCCGCCACCGCGCGCCGAGGATGCGCCCGCGGATGCAACCGAGCGACCGCGTTGGCATCGTGCGTGGCACGAGTCGCGCCCGGCCGACGTCGCGTGCGCAGAGGAAGCGGCAGCGCTTTACCTCACTGCGGGGGAAGTGGGGTCCGCGCTCTATTTGTGGTCGGAGTTCGCGCGCGGGATCGAGTCTCCCGAAGTGGGCCTGCTTCGGGGCGTGGAGATCGCCGTGCGCGAGAACCGGAATACCGAACTTGTTGCATGGTACATTCTTCATGAGCGTCTCGCACGGCGCTCAGAGGTTATGCCCAAGCTTGTGCGCGCGCTTCGCGAAGTAGGCTTGGGGCCGCTCGAGCACCTGGCTCTGGTTCGGGATGTGGAGACAGGAACGGGCGTCGATTCGATGGCCTACAGGCGCGCTTTGGCAGCGGAGCAGGAGGCGGCGGGACAGGGGTTCAATGCGGGGGCGGAGCTCTGGCGCGCACCCGGCCTGCTTACGGAAAGTGAGCGGCAGCAGGCGCTTGAAGCGCTAGGGTTTGGGCCGCGTTCGGTTTCGGGAGACCTCACACGCTCGGAGCTCGTGTCGCTCTTGCGCGCAGGTGAGCTGCCCGAGGCGGG
>JAYWGI010000375.1:0-1851 GCA_043779025.1 Myxococcales bacterium | reverse complement strand
GCCGCTCGTAGACCCCTCGGTAGACTTGGCGCTTGAGCAAGACACGTTTGCGGCCAAGAGCTGGATTTTGCCATTGGCTGCAAGCGAGCCTGAGTTCTGAGCGTTGCTGAGATGCCTCCCAATCGAAGTTTGCGGGAGCCAGATGAGCTACTTTTGCGGTGCATCGACGCGGTAGTAGGCGTTACGTGTGCCTCCCGAGCCTACCGCGATGGTACCCCCGCCCGGGCAGTTGGCGCTGCGTCCGCCGATCATCAGCTCGCCCTCCTTGCAGGCCAACGCGAGCACTGCATCTTCAAATGTAGCGGTCGGTCCGACACGCTTGCCGTTTACAGCGAGCGTGCGTTTTTGTGTCGTCCATTCGTAGCGAACAGTGACCACTCTACCATCGACAATACGTACGTCGTAAGCGTCGGCGGGGGCCGTAATTCGGAGCATGTACCAGCCGGCGCTTCTCATCTCGGTCTCCTCAAGTGTGCCCAGTTTCGAGAGTTCTGCTCTAGACATTCCAAGGCGCACCTGGCCGATGCGCGCACCCGTGGCTTCAACGGAGCCCCTCGCAGACGACGAATCAGAGGGTGTGGATACCGGCGCGCTGAGCGGCGCAGCTGCAGCCGCTGCGGTGCGCTCCGACATAAAGACGCGTCCTGACTTCGCCTTCTGAGCGGCCCACAAGCCCAGCTCTTCGTCGACAAGAGCGAGGGCATCTCGCGGGCCGTTTGCGCCTCCCAGCAGCCGACCATTGACCCAAGTGGACGGAGAGCCATTGATGTGCGCAGTAGCAACGTCGGCGGCGCTCATGCTGGGCCCGGCAGCCCAAGCCCCCTCCGCCAATCCCGCTCGAAGGCTCGTTGCATTGGGCACACCCGCACGCAACGCGAGACCAACCAAGATCTCGGGGTCGCTTTCTTGGCTCAAATTGATCACAAGCGGAAGCCAACGCAGAAAAGCTTGCGGGTCGCCGGCCGCGAACACACCGTGCGCGGCTCGAGCGTTTAAGGCGGCTCCTTTGTGATAGGCCATTGGGAAGTCGCGCAAGATAATTTGCAGTCCGGTCGGGTTGGCGGCCGCGAGATCGGCAATGCTTTTTCCCCATCGCTGCGAAAAAGGGTTGGAGTGATACTCCACGTAGGACACCAGTCGCACCGGTGCGTTAGGCGGCCCCAACGCGATGTCGTCCGCCCGGGATTCCAGAAGGATGCCCGGCGACATATGAGTCTCTATCGTGCCCGCTGGGTTCATCGGGGACGCCGACAGAGGCGCGCTGGCCAGGAAGAAAAACGAGCAGAATAGAAACCTCGATTGGTCATTGGTTCTCATCGCAAGGAGACCTAGCAGATAGCGGTATCGAGGCAAGGCGGGGCGCAGCATCGTGGTTTCGGTGGTGTCGCGACCCCACGACGGTACCCCCGTTACACGCTGACGCGGCCCATGCGGCCTGCGCGGTAGTCCTCGAACGCCGTGCGAATTTCCTCCTGTGTGTTCATTACGAAGGGCCCGTGTGCGACGATGGGCTCGTCGATGGGCGTGCCGCTGAGCAAAAGTACGGTAGCGTCGGTTGTGGCCGTGAGCGTGATGCCTTCGCCTTCGCGGCTGATGACGGCAAAGCGCTCTGGGCCGATCTCGGTGCCTGCAACATGCACGGTTCCGCGCAGCACAAGGACGCCGCCGCCGTGGCCTTCGGGGACCTTGAGCTCATGGCTCGTGCCTGCAGGCAAGCGAACGTCCCACACGTTCATGGCGGTGAAGGTGAGCGCCGCGCCCTTGCTTTGCTCCAAGTCGCCGGCAATGAGCCGGGCCGTGCCGCCGCCGGGGAGCGCAACTTCGGAAATCATGTCGCGCGTGAGCGCTTGG
>JAYWGI010000374.1:0-1851 GCA_043779025.1 Myxococcales bacterium | reverse complement strand
GCGCGCGATGGCTCTCGGCGCCTTCCGCATTCGGAGCCATCGTGGCTACGAGCATGGCAAAGGCCAGAGCGGAAGCAAACACAGGTCGCACGCTCTAGCCCTAACGCCTAGTAACGAGAAGAGCTAATTTGTTGCGACGCGCTCGCGCGTGCGAGGACCGAAAAAAAGCGAATGCACAACCACAATTGGGCCGCGCATTCGCCTCCAGCGATGCCGCCGCCGTCAGGTCAGTTCACGACGGGCGTCTGCGGAGGCACCAGGAAGAGCACATCACGCGTGTCGAGCACAATGGCGCCCGGCACCCCGCGCACTTCAATCTTGGCTGTGAAGAACTGAGCAGCCTCAGTGGGAGTTACAAAGGCGTTGGTCTCGGGAATGACCTCGAAACACACCTTTGCCCCGATGGTGACGCCCACAAAGGTGTCGTTCACACCGTCGCCATTGGTGTCCTTTGCCTGGCGGGCTGCGCACCCCTGCGCGGCGTCGCCTTCATCCTTCGCACGCATGGCACGGATGAACTTGGTGGCATCAACGCCCCCGGGATTTGCTGGGTCGTTTACTGCAGCGGCCGTCACATCATAGATCGAGCCCCCGGAGATGGCCTTGATGGCCGACACGACGCTATTCGCAAGCGTCGCGCTACCTGGCGTGTACTTGAAGTTAAGACGGCAGCGACGCGACGCGCCTACTGGCTCGCGCGCCGCGCCATTGACGCCCGTACAGCACTTGCCCGCCCCGCAGCCGCTGAAAACAGATGGCAAAACGTTGGACGATGTCGCATCAGACAGCGTGTCCGCTTGCGCCTCGTTGCTCGCGCCAAAGGAGGTTGTCGTGGTCACGCTCACAAATCGCGCATTCGCCGTTTTGAACGCCGTCGCAAGCTGAACCGCTGTCACCCCCATCGAAGGGTCCTGCCAGTCGGCGTCACTGATCTGAACCACGACTGGCACAGCTCCCTTGCGAAAGTTCACGCCGCCAGAAAATCCCGCCGGAGGGACGTGCGCCGGCACCAAAGTCCCAAGAGCTTTGCCCGTGAGGATGTGCCACATCGCAGCTACGTTGGCCTCCGGCAGGTCGCCGCCACCACGGGCTGACATGCGCCCTGCCGCCGCTTGGGCGTCTGCGAGCACGGTTGTAATTCGCTGGTAGACCTCAACGACACCGGCCCCGTCAACTTCGTCCTGAAAGCTCACCACAGACAACCCTACGGAAGGAATCGCCGCGCGCAGACGCGGCATCAATGTGCCCGCGAGTTCGGTCTGCACGTCACGAATGGTGCCGCTCATCGAGCCCGTGTTGTCGACTGCGAAAACGACGTCGGCCGCGCGAATCTTGGTCTCAAAACGCAGTACGTCGGAGGCGGGGGAAGGTGCCTCTTGGAACGGCTCGAGGAAGAAGAAGTCTCGGTCTTCGCTCGTGCGCTTGAGCGGCACCACCGTCACCGCAGCGACGCCGGCCAACTCGCGGGCAGACACAGAGACGACGGAGCTGAGCGCGCGCAGGCCCGTGGGCAGGGTCGTGGCCGTGGTAAAGTCCGCTCCCGCGAAGCCACCGACGCGCGCGTCGGCCAGCGCGAACGTCGCTTCGTCCGTCACATCGACATCACCGTCCGCCGACTTCCAGATGACGCGAAACCCTTGCTTGGAGGCCGTCGGAGGCGTGGTCGACGTATCAATGTAATACACACCATTTGCAGGCTCGACCGTGAGCGCTCCGACTGTCACCCCCAAGTTTGGGTCTGTGACAACAGGCTCCTCGACGACAACGCGCCGGGTCGCCGTGGACCCGCATGCGCAGGCAAGTGCGGCCGCTACAACGATAGAGAATGAGCGCATTGGGAAGTGCATGGTT
>JAYWGI010000373.1:0-1855 GCA_043779025.1 Myxococcales bacterium | reverse complement strand
GCCAAGAGCATCGGCCACACCAGCACGGTGTACTTACTCAAGGGCGACGCGGACAGCACGCGCATGGCGTTCAAGCCCGACACCAAGCACGGGCGCGGCCGCTACCGAGGCGAGATCGCGGCGAGGCAGCTCGCGTTGGCCTTGGGCATTGGCGGCCGTGTGCCGGAGGTGGTGCCTGCAAGCTTTGAGCGCGCACAGTTGCGCGGCGTGCTTTCGGGGCCCCAAGCCCGCGCCGACTTCGATGCCGATGTCGTTGCGCAAGGCGATTATGTGTACGGCGCAGGCATTGCGTGGGTCGAGGGGCTGAGGTTTCCGGCCCTGCATCAAGGCCCCGCGCGCACCGAGTGGGAGAGCTGGCTCTCGGCCAAGGCTCCAGTGCCGGCCGACAAGCGCGTGCTCGCTGCAAGCCTCTCCGACATGATCTTGTTCGACTACATCACGGGCAATTTTGACCGCTGGAGCGGCGGAAACATCGGCCAGGTAGGGGCTGCAACGACACCTGTGTTGTACGTCGACAACGACGGCGCTTTCTTGTGGCCCGAGCCGGCGGTGCACCTCGATCGGCAACGAGAGTTGATGCTGCGAACCAGGGTTTTCTCAATCGATCTCTATCGAAAGCTCGACAGCCTGGTCCGGTCGCGGGCCGACTTTAACCGTGTGCTCGCGCTGCCCGCGCCCATGGATCCGTTCGAGCCTCCATTGGTCGAAGCCGTGTGGCGAAGGCTCTACCGAGCGCATGGCTACGTGACCGAGGTGTGCGCGCCGCCTGACCCTCGCCGGCGACGTAGCCCGGATCTGAGGAACATGTTCGAGCCAAGCGCGAACATGCCCTGCTTTCAGTTTTAGGGTAGCGCGCACTCTGCCGTTATCGAGCGTAGACCATCGCGTCCGTGCGATGCATAAACAGCAAGGCATCAAAGCTTACCGCGGGGACGAATTTGCCAAACACGCCTTGGGTGTCCGTCGTGTACACCTTGTTCGGCTCGGTGACAGCGTTGTCGAGGGCGTCGACGAGCAAGTAAGGCCTAGCGAGAGCTTCGAGGGCTTTTTCAATGCTGTTTGCATTGGTGTTCAGCCGTGGACCTCCCGACATGCCCGGCCAGTTGATCTTGATATCATAAGCGACTTGCCCGATTACTTTGTACTTTGCACCTAGTGCAGAATACAGCCTTCCGCCCATCATCGCGCCGCTGGGATTGGAGCCTCCAGCGCGGAACAAGGCCGCATTGGGCGAGCGCTCCAGGTGCCCATTGTGCGCCATGAGCACGGCTTTGGCGGGCCCGTAAAGCGTCCCGAATGCGAGTACGTTGGTCTTCATCGCCTCATCGCGGCGCATGTAGCCGCCCTCAATGGCGTCTTGAATGGTCTCGGTTTCGTGCCCTGCGCGTAGCGCTTTGGCGACGTGTACGGCTTCCTTCCATTGTTGCTCGGAGGAGGCGCTTACCCACATGGCCTTATCGTTCTGAAACGCCTGGTCCAGAGCGTCGAGTCCCGCTTTGCACGACGCGTCCCGCGCTGGCGGAAAAGTACCTCCAGAGCCGTTGCTGAGCGCGGCGTCAGGAGAAGCAAAGCATTCCGTTGTGTTGGAATAGGCTCCGCAATAGCAATCGGGGAGGAACGCCAGCAGTGCGTCGGCGCGCGCGGCGGTTGTCCCTCGCCTGACGTAGGTCTTTAGCGCAACGGATTCTTCCGCGTTCTCTTGCACATCGAAACCGTGGAACTGAACAGCGTCTGTGGGGTGGGCGACATTCCACGCGCGTAGCCAGACCATGAGGTCGCGCATATGCGTGCTGGCGAAGACGCCGAAAATGGACGCGATTCCGCCCTTGAGGTTCTCCCCCGTCGCAACGTAACG
>JAYWGI010000372.1:0-5024 GCA_043779025.1 Myxococcales bacterium | reverse complement strand
CCGCTGCGCTCTTTGGCGTGGCGGCTTTGGCCTTTGTCGTGGCCCGTGGTTCCACCCGGCAACTGCGTGCAGCATGGGTGCTGGGGCTCATTCAGGTGGCCCTTGTGCTGCTGCAATGGGTGCTGCTGCGTGTCGGGCACCCCAAGCTCGCCGACCAAGTAGAGCTGTGGGCCAAGCTCGTCACGATCTACGCATGGATTCGCCTGCTCACCGTATTGATTTTCGATGTGCTGCTCGCACGGTGGCGCGGAAACCGCGAGAGCTTGATGCAAGATGTGGCAGTAGGTGCGCTCTACATCTTGTCGACCTTCGCGGTTCTTCGAAGCGAAGGCTTGAATCCCGCGGAGGTGGTTGCCACGGGCGCCGTGGTCTCCGCGGTAGTGGCACTCTCGTTGCAGTCCACGCTGGGAAACATCTTGGGCGGGATCGCGCTGCAGCTCGACGGCTCCGTGCATGTGGGCGACTGGGTTCAGTTGGAGGGCGGAAAGCAAGGCCGCGTCACCCAAGTGCGATGGCGCCACACGGTGGTGGAGACGCGCGACTGGGACACCATCATCGTGCCCAACGCTACCTTGCTGTCGTCCAACATTCACATTCTCGGGCGCCGCGAAGGGGCCAGTGCGCCGCATCGCCAGTGGGTGTACTTCAATGTAGACCACCGCTACGCGCCTGCCGAAGTGGTCGAGGTAGTGACACTTGCCCTGCGTCGTTCGGCGCTGGAGAACGTGGCGCTCGACCCAGAGCCCAGCGTAATCTGCCTAGATTTGGCCCACGAGCGACGCCAAAGTTTTTCGCTCTATGCGGTGCGCTATTGGCTCACCGATTTGGCGCAAGACGACCCTACAAGCTCGCTGGTGCGTGGCCGTGTGCAAGCCGCGCTTACCCGCGCGGGGATCCCGCTGGCGCTTCCCGCGACGATGGTGTTCGAGCAGACCCACGATGATGCCAAACGCGAACGCGATCTCAAAACAGAGCGCTCCCGCCGGCTGCGCGCACTCAACGCAGTGCCCTTCTTTCAAGTGCTCTCAGACGACGAGCGCTCGGCCCTGGTGGAGCACCTAAGCTACGCGCCGTTCGCGCGCGGAGAGACAATGACGCGACAGGGTGCCGTAGCGCATTGGTTGTACCTGATGGTGTCCGGACAGGCCGAGGTGCGCGCACTGCCGCAGGGCAGCACCGGCGTGGCGGGCACGACCGCAAGCGCCAACCTGGGCCGTGTGGTGCGCAAAATGGAGGCGCCCGATGTGTTTGGCGAAGCCGGCATGATGCTGGGCGAGGCCCGCATGGCCAGCGTAGTCGCCACCACCGATGTCGAATGCTTTAAGCTCGACAAGGAAGGCTTCGAACGCGTGCTTCGCGAGCGCCCCGAAGTAGCGGAGAAGCTCTCCGCACTGATGGCCGAGCGCCGCGTGCAACTCACGGCCGTGCTGGAGAAGACGACCGGACCCTCGAGCGCAGACCAAGAGCGCCGCGAGCGCGAACGCATGGCCCGGCGCGTGCGGGAGTTTTTCGGGTTGTAGGGGGCGTTTCAGTGATCCTGATGCTGCAACGCCTGAATGGCCTGCTCGAGCACAGGCTCGTCACTGTGCACTCCCTTCAGGAGTTCATCGCTAGGCCTCTGGGGATCGAAGCGTTCCGTCATCCAAAAGTCAGGGAGCATCCCCAACGCGATACCGCGAATCTCTGCGGGATTATGCAGCACGGTATCAGCGATAACGACGGCGAATACTTCATCGTCGCGCGCCCTTTCCATTGAAAATTCGCGCTCGAACGCCGCGGAGCACTTCGCATTGCTTGTGCACCAGCGAATCGCCATTTGGTTGCACTGTATCGAGTGGTAAGGCCAAGCAGTCATTGATGACACCATTGAAGTGATGGTTGGCTCGAAGTCTGGAGGCGACAGCAGTGGGCAGAGTGTATCAGCTCTCTTCTTTTCCGAGACCGACAGTCCACTCGCCGCACGTCGTGCATCCAGAAACTTACGAACAGCGAACCTGTCTCGAAGGCCCTCAATCTGTATCCCGCCGTCCTTGCTGTAGCCGATCGCCCGCAGCTGGACGTCTGCGTCAACGCCGGCCAGGCCGGGCTCGCACGTCCATTCAAACGGCAGATTTTCTTGGGTTTTCTCGGATGCAATGCACACGTTCAATAGTGCATTACGCGAGGACCATGCAGCTTTTGCGAGGCGGCGATACAATGCATTGGCTTCACATCCCGCCTCCGAAGCCTTGCTCGCGACACGTAGGTATCGACGGCGTACGCAATGCACCGCGGGAGGATCACCAAGCTTTGCGAGCGCACGGCTAACTACTTCGGTACGCCAATGCTGGATGTAGGATTTGGTCGGGGATACACGCAGGATACCTGCGCCAACGACCCAGCGGAACAGACTCCCTGGCCCCGCATCCGCGGCAACGATTTGACACTCTCCCGCCGCCAAGCAGCGCTCCGTCTGTGCCCGCAAGGCCAGGTAATCAATCAAAAAACGGGCGGGGTTGGACGTCGTGAGCGGCTCGTTTCCGTCCGCCCGAAAGTAGATATGGTCATCGCTTTCGTGCAATCCGCGCGTTGTTCGCTCCGCAAGCAGTCTCGCGGTCACACATGTTCCGGCAACGCATAGCTTTGAACTGCCCAAGGGCGAGGTGCGCACCGCCGCAAGCAGCCCATCCCAGGCCAATGAATGCCTGAGCACGTAGCCAAGTGAAGGCTCTGAGTGAACATGCCGATGAACACCATCACCCACCTTGCCCCGCGCCACAAACGCCGCCAAAGGAACGCTGCGCACAAAGTTCAGAAACTCGTCGCCAAGGACCAAGTGAACGGCGATCGGGCTGAAGCCGTTCTCCGTGCGGCATGCGGCGCCATCACACAGCGCGGTCACGACGCGGAACGTGTCGGCCACGAGGACCCCGCCGAGCACCGCCGATGCCGGAGGTGTCATCGTCTCCTGCGAGGACTCCTCCATCGACCATCCGGCACACGGCAGACCCGCGGCCGCAAGGTTGGCGACCGAGAAGGTCTCGGCCAGATTGGGACGTGGCGTGCGTTCGAGCTGTGCGCGGAGCATGCCGAATCCGCGTTCGCGAATCTTCACTTGCGCAGGAGTCGCACCGCGTTCGGTCAATTGCGCGTGGCGCAGTTCAAGCCAGTGAACCGGTTGGGTCACCTCGGGCTTGTACGCAACGTCAACTACGGCGTGCTTTGCAACGAACTGCGTCTGCTCCAAAAACATCGCATCCGAAGCATCCAAGCCCGCCTCTCGCGCCGTCGCTTCACAGCGAGCCAAAGTGGCGGCAGGTACCCCCTGAGCAAGCGCCAGCGCCTTCCACCAGTGATTGCGCGTCATCTCGTGATCTGCCCTCTCAGCGAAGGACTTGAGCGCCTCGGCCTCTGTGGGCCATGGGGCCATGGCCCACAGAGGCTCAATCGGCAGGCCCTCCACCGTGCCGATGGGACGCGCAAATGCAAGCGGAATGGGAAGTGTAAAAAAACCCAACGCAAAAAAGAACACGAGCTTGGCGCCGATACGACCCCGGAGCGTTGCTGTTGGGAAAACCATCACGCCTGGACGTTCCGTCGACTGACAATATTCAGACACCTCCTACCGCTTCCAGTTCTCTTTGCTGCGCAGCACGAACCACACCGCAGCCACGGCTGCCAAGGCCAGCACCAACGCGCTCGTGAGCAGCAGAACGTTGGGGCTCACGGGGGTTGTGGCCGCGGCGCCGGTCGTTGCCAAATCGCCGTTCACTTGGCACCTACGCTAAGCAGCTCCACGTCGAACTTGAGCCCTGCCTTGCCAGGGATCTTTGGGGGCGAGCCGGCCTCGCCGTAGCCCATGGCGTAAGGGATGCTCAGCGTACGCTTGCCGCCCACCTTCATGCCCTTGACACCCTCGTCCCAGCCCTTGATGACGTTGCCCGCGCCGAGCTCAAACTCGAACGGGTCTTTGCCTATGGAACTGTCGAACTTGGTCCCGTTCATCAGTGTGCCTGTATAGTGCACTTTAATTTTGGTGCCTGGCGTCGCCTCGGCTCCCGTGCCGACCACCGAGTCTACCATCTCGAGGGTCTTTGGGCCCGGGTCTACCGGTGTGGAGGATGCCGGCTTGTAGGTCGAACCGATTCTTTCAGGTGCGCCCTTAGAGCATGCCGTTGAGGTGAGAGCTGCAAATGCGAAGATGGCCACGAGCTGGTTGCGCATGGCCATCCTGCTACTCTGTTGTTGGGGTGTGAATCAAGTCACGCGCGCACGCAGAGAGGCGTCAACAATGCGCGCTCCGGCTTCGCTCTCGGGGATGCGGAGCTTGCCTGCCAACTCGTACAAGAAGCGCCGCTCGGACACATCCTGTACGCCATCGGCCAAACTCATACGTACGGCTAGGTCGAGCACCAAACGACGATCGCCCGCGTCGAGCTCACCCACTGGAATGTCCGACAACCCGCGCTCGGTTGCGGCGTAATCGAACACCTCTTTTGACTCCTCTGCACTGGCGCGCCACGCCTCCAAGAGGCCCGAGATCATCTCGCGCTCCTTGTCGGCGAAGACGCCGTCAGCCCACGCGGCGCTGACCAATGCTTTCACGATCGCATGTTCTTGCGGATGCATGGTTTCAGCTCAGGGCGGGGGCTGCAGGTTCGGTCACGGGCAGTGGCTTGGGCATGCTCTCAAGCGCAGCCTCCAGCACGGTCTCCATCTTGGACGCCGAGATAAACTCGAGCTGGTCCTTGATCTCCTGGGGCACTTCTTCCAAGTCCACCATGTTGCGCTCTGGCACGACGATGCGCTTGATGCCGGCACGGTGCGCTGCAAGGACCTTCTCCTTGAGACCACCGATGGGCAGCACGCGACCGCGTAGTGAGATCTCACCCGTCATGGCCACGTCATGACGCACGCGGATGCCGGTGAGCATCGAAACGAGCGCCGTGAACATGGTCACACCCGCCGAAGGGCCGTCCTTGGGCGTGCCGCCCGCGGGGATGTGAATGTGGATGTCGCTCTTGTCGAGGAAGTCCTTGGCGATG
>JAYWGI010000371.1:0-18878 GCA_043779025.1 Myxococcales bacterium | reverse complement strand
TCGGTCGCGCGCTTGATTGGCGCGCCGCCCGGCTATGTGGGATTCGATCAAGGCGGGCAGCTCACCGACGCCGTGGCCAAGAGCCCCCATTGCGTGATCTTGCTCGACGAGATGGAGAAGGCGCACCCGCAAATCTACAGCTTGCTGCTGCAAGTCATGGATGCCGGCAGGCTTACAGACCATCACGGCAAGACCACCGATTTCCGCGGCGTGATCTTGCTCATGACGAGCAATGTAGGCGCGCGCGATCGCGGCCGTCGCAGCTTGGGGTTTGGAAACACGGAGAGTGGCCACAGCGACGCCGAAGCCGAGTACAAGCGCGTCTTCAGCCCCGAGTTCAGAAACCGCCTAGATGCCCGCATCGACTTTGCCCCGCTCGCGATGGGCCAGATGCGCGCAATCATCGACAAGCTTGTCGCCGAGGTGCAAGCGCAGCTCGAAGGCAAGGACGTGGCACTGCAAGTGAGCGACGCCGCGCGGGATGACTGGGCCGAACGCGGACACGATCCGAGCATGGGCGCCCGCCCCGCTGCGCGCTTGCTCCAGGAGGAGCTACGCGTGCCGCTTTCGCGCGAGATGTTGTTCGGGCAGTTGCGCAAAGGCGGCGTGGCGAGCTTTGACTTGAGTGCCGAGGGCAAGCCCGTGCTTGCGGCTACGGCGCATGTCGCCGCAGATGCGCCCGCGGACGCACCGCACCCAAAGCGGACAAAGCGATCGAAGTCGTAGTTCCGGATCGAAAACGTTTTGGCGGCTGTGACAGTACAGGTGAACAAACGGGTCCGCTCCCAGGTAGCGAAACATATGTAAATTTGCTTCCTTCCCTAAATCTTGCGCCACTCCGCCGAAAGTCAGACCCACCCCTCTCAGCGCCGAGCCAACCGCACAAGCGTGAACGGCTGTATCTTACCGCCGGGTGTGACGTGCGCCACGCGCTCGTGCGACACAAGCGTGAAGGATGCACCAAACTCGGCCGCCAGCGCGTCGGCGGTGTAGCGCTGTACCTGCAAGCCGCTGCAACGCTCAGGGCCATCGGGTGCAAATGTGCTCACAACCACGTGGCATCCGGGCAACAACGCGCGCTCAAGCACGCGCATGTAGGCCGCACGTTGGGCCGCATCGGTAAGAAAGTGAAACGCCGCGCGATCGTGCCAAAGCGCGTACGTCTGAGGCGGCTCGAATTCTTTGATGTCTGCAGCGATCCACCGCACGGCCGCCCCGTGCTCGCCCAAACGCGCGCGTGCGGCAGCGAGTGCGACCGATGACAGGTCAAGCACGCTCACTTTGTGATACCCGCGCGCCAACAAGCCATCCACCAACCGCGACGCACCGCCGCCCACATCGAGAATGGCGGCCTCGGGCGGGAGCTCGCAAGCCGCAATGGCCGCCAGCGAGTGCTGCGCGTCGGCTTGGAACCACGACACCTCGTTCTCCGCTTCGGTGCCGTAGACCTGTTCCCAATGCTCCCGCGATTCGCTCATGGAGGCGAATGTACAGCACGCACGAAAACGCCTCCGCACCTTTTGGGTGCAGAGGCGCCACACGCCGTATAAAACCCTACTCCGCTGCAGCCACCGTGATGCTCTTCGCAGCGCGGTACAATGCGCAGATGCATCCGTTTGGGCAAAGAGCGCGACACGCGTTAGCTCCTACTGCACATCGGCTGCGGAGATGCTCTTGGCCGCGCGGCGTTATTCCCCAACATAAATCCACGTTGGACGACAGGCCTGAATGGATGACGCACTAAAAGAGATTGATGGCAGGAGTGTGAAAGCGTAGGTTTAAACGCAGGTGTAAGGTGCTCTATGTAGGCGTCCCGGTGGGGCTGGCGTCGAACGCGCGCACCTCTACCTACGTTCGTTTCGTCGAGGAAGCCCCTGACGCGGGTGTGCGGGCTCAGTTTACAGCGGGAGCTCACGTGTATCGGGTGGCGCCCAGCGAAGGCTGCGGGTGCGAATTCAACGCGGAAGGCGTTAATCCGACTACCTATGAGGAGATCGAGACGCTCACTGAACTGTGGACGCACGCCGGCGAAGACGACAGGAAGCTCATCGTGCGCGCTTGCCATCTGCGCGGCGAACTGCGCGAATGGATCGAAACGCATCACCTCCAGATGCGTGTCGAGCTCTACTATTGCTGGATGGAGGAAGAGGGCATCCCCCACTCGCGGTTTGAAACGCTCGTCCTGGCTCAGATGACCGTGCCTACCGCGCTATTCAAAACAGGTGTACACTACACCGTTTTAGAACTTCCCGCACAGAAGTAGAAGATCGTTTGGTTTCAATGCGCCAAAGGCACTGCACTCATCTCTAATGAAAGCAATACCACTGGCGGAAACTTAACTCTCAAGCACGCAAAAAAAGCCTCCGCACCTGTGGGTGCAGAGGCGTCACACGCAGCAAAAGACTTTACTCCGCTGCAGCTACCGTGATGCTCTTCGCAGCGCGGCGTTGCTCCATGTAGATGACCACATCTTCCTTCGCCTTGGCGGCGAACTCGGGTGCTTTCTCGCGCACCACACGCAGTACCGTGGCTGCCACAGTGGGCGTCTGGGCGGCCACCATCGTGGTCGCTTCGGCGAGCTTGCGCGCGCGCATGACGACCCGCTCAGCGCGGGTTTTGGTGGCGTAAGGCGCAACGGCTGCGACCATGTCGGCGGCCGTGCCCGAGTACACATGCGGCGGGTTGTAGGTGCTGGCGCCAAAGCGCTTGCTGCCGCGCACGAAGGTCTGGAACTGCTCGGCCGTCATGCCGTGCTCTTGCAGCGCGGCCTCGAACTCGGCCTGCGCCGCGATACGTGCTTTATACAAGTACATTTGCACGCGTGAGTAGAAGTTCACGGCGCCGTCGCCGTTGGTCTCCACCGGGCAGTAGATGGCGCCGGGGAATTGCTCCACGATCTTGGTCTGAACGCCGTCTGAGACACCGGCGCTGGGCATGCAGCCGAAGGGCTTCACGCTGAGCGTCATGTGGTTCTTCTTCTTGGTCACGTTGAGGATGAGCTTGCCCACCTCCATGTGGCCTTCGCCGCCGCGCAAGTCATTGTGGTAAAACTCCTTGGCCACTTCGGCAATCAAGTCCAAGTCGGGCAGCTTGTAGCCGTTAAGCCCGATGCTCTTTGCGAACGACTGGAACAAGACGCGAATGCCCGCGTCGGCCGCAACCAAGCCCACGCGCTTGATGCCGGCGCCAAACGCGCCTTTGCCGCCGAGGCCGTAGTAGCTGGTGTCTTCACCGCGCAAGTTGTCGCGTTCTGCGGTGTCGTAGCGACCTTCCCAGACCGAGTAGAGCACCCATGCAGCAACGAGCTGGATGTCGTCCTCTGCGCCCTCTCCCTCGAGAAAACGCTGCAGGTGGTGATTGCCGTCGCCTTCGGTCGTCATCGCCCAGAACTCGCCGATGATGCCGACCTTGGGCTTTGGCGCGGTGCGATCGACCTCGATGGCCTTGAACAAAGCGCGGCACTTGAGCATTGCAAACATGATGGGCGTGCGGGCGCGCAGCGCAGCGCAAATGATCTCCGTGCTCTTGGCAATGGCGGCGTCCGTCGCGCCCTTGTTGACCTCATAAGGCCGCAAGCGGTAACCCATGGCATTGAGCGCGTCGCCGGCGAACAGTGCCTTG
Organism: Myxococcales bacterium; assembly: GCA_043779025.1. GTDB lineage: Bacteria > Myxococcota_A > Polyangia > Polyangiales > Polyangiaceae > JAAFHJ01. The sequence continues at coordinate 15,257 of JAYWGI010000371.1, read as the reverse complement.
ATGAGCGCCCAGAAGAAGGTGGCATTGAGCTCCAAGCCCGACTCTTCGCCAGTTGCTTGACTGAGGCCGCCAGATTGCTGAAAGAGCACCACCCGGAAGCCGTCGAAGCCCGCGTCGCGCAGCGCCTTTCGGTACTCGGTGGAGTACATGCCGAAGCGGCACGGGCCACAGGCGCCCGCCGTGAGGAAGACGTACTTCTTGACGATCTCCTGGCTGGTCATACCGTGCTGATCGCGCAGCTGGCAGAGGAACTTCACCAGGTTTCCGACAGTGAAATACGTAGGGTTGCACTGCCCACGGTTGCCGAACTCTTTGCCGAACTGCAGCGCCGCGTTGTCGGGCACGTCGATCATCTGCACGTTGTAGCCAACACCCGAAAGGCCGGCGGCGACAAAGGTATCGTGCGCGACCGTGAGGCCCGACACGAGCATGGTGATGTGCGCCTTCTCGCTCTTGGTGAACGTGAGGTTGGCCATGTTCTCGACCCAATGATCGGTGTGGCCGTCGAGGCCCAAGCGCTCCCGCTCCGCCTTCTCAAAGGCTGCGAGCTCGTCGTCGATGCTGGCGCTGGCCACTACCTGCAGATGCTTCTTTGAAACCGTATTCTCAATGCTTGTAGTGTTCATGAATTACTCCGCTGCGGCTGTGGCTTGCGCCAAGGGCTTGTCTTGTGAGGTGGGGCTGAGCGCGACCATGTCGCCAGAGGGCGCGCGTCGCTTGAGGTTGATGAGTGCATTTTTTGGGTCCGGCGTGGCCTCGGGCGGCGCCGCCACATGCGTGTAACTAGCAACCCGTGCGCGGGTGGCCGCGATCTCGAGCTCCAGGTTGGGGTCTTGCTGGCTGCGGGCCGCCAATTGCTCGGACTTCAGCGTAAGCAACTCCAAGCGTTTGCCTTCGATCGCGAGCTTTAGTTCGCCCGCCCGCCGGCTTGCGTCGGTAAGCCGCTCCTCGTGCAACTTGAGGGCGTGCACGTAGGTCTTGACGCGAATTTTGATGCTGCCGCTGGGCTTATTGGCATCGATGTCGTGAAGCGCCGCGTAGGGCGTTTTGCTCGCCTCCACGATGGAGTCGATGAGGCCATAGGTGGGCGCATCGTGGCCGCACTTGAAGCTGCTGAGATCCAGCACGACCACGTTCGGGTGCCGGGCGGCAAAGTTGGCAGCCCATACTTTTTGCGAGCTGTTCACCGAATAGTTCTCCGGCCACAGGTAGGTAAGCTCGAAGGGTGACTTGATGACCCCGTTGTCCAAGTCCTCTTTGTAGAATCGATCGAGGTACGCGCGATCCTTGGGGATCGAACGCACTGACAAGATGGGGTAGCCCAAGACTTGGAACTCTTCTGGGATGCCGTGATTGAGGCCAGGGTCTGAATGGTAAGGGCGGCCCAGCAGCAGGATCGCGACGCGGTCTTCGGCCTCGACCGTTTCCAAGATGGCGCGGCCCTTGTCTTGCACGTCCTGCTCAAAGGCGCGCATGGCCTTCCAGGCCTCCTTCACCGCGAAGTCGCTTTCGTCCTCGGTGATCCCCAGGCGATTCTTCCATGTGTCGAACATGCGTTTTGCCAGCAAATTCGGCTCCACGAAGGAAAGCGCCGGGTTGATATACTCAATGCCGCGCTGAGCGAAGAAGTCGACCTCTTTGGTGAACGCCGCCTTCATGACCTCGGGGGCGCCCGCCACGATGGGGCAACTGGCGTTGTCGACCGTGTCCGTGACGAAGTTGTGCACGTGCGTGAGGATGGGAAAGAAGATGTAGTTTAAAGGCTTCTTCTCGTCGGGCGCGTGCTGCTTAAACAGCAAGTTGTGCAAGTGCGCTTGGGCCACCTTGGACGGGAAGCAAGGGTCGATGGACCCATACTTGGCGCCATCAGCCCAAAGCTCTTCGCTCGTCTCGTCCGACCACACCACGTGCGTTTTCGGCACGCCCAAGGCCTCGAAGTAGGTGCGGAAAAACGGCCCCGTCATGTACATATTGAGCACGCGCGGCATGCCGATGCGCACGCGCCGGCGCGCCTCCATCTGGGTCTCCGTGGCGCGCGCGAACTTGCGCTTGATGGCCACACGGCGCACACCCAAGAAGCCTTTGCGCACCTCTACGTCGTCGACCATCTCGCCGGGGCCCGGAAGCGGCAACGCCTTGTAAAAAGACTGAAATGCGCGGCGGCCCTCGTAATCCACACAGTTCGGGAACTGGCGCGCGATCTCCTTACGCTCTTTTGTGAGCGCAATCATCGCCTCCTCGGATTCAACGGTGCCCTTCTCGCAGGAGAAGCCCGCGATGTAGCGGCTGGTCTGGCCGTCCGGCGTCTCGGTGTCAATGAAGGTGCGCTTGCACTCGTTGGGGCAAAAGTGACAAACCGTCTCTTCGTCGTTCTTGGTTGTATATTGCAGATTGATCGTCGCATCGATGCCGATGAACGTAGACACACCACGGCGCATGATCACGCGGCGGGTTTCCATCGCAGCGCCAATGGCGCCCGCTTCGCCCGTATGCGGGTGCACGAACACACGCGCCGCCGGCACACGTTCTTTGATGTAGTCTACCTGCGCTTTGAGCGCGGCCTGGTTGTACTGCGTGCCACCTTGAAGCACGAATGTGGTACCCAAGCTCGCCATGCGCGGAATCTGCACCACGTACTGCCACACGTTCTTGGGCAACACTTGCGCGAGGCCGGCGAGCATCTCCTCTTTGGAGAAGCCCTCTTTCTGAAAGTTTACGCGATCGGTGTCGAGGAACACCGCGCAGCCGTAGGAGAATTTGGGCGCGAGCTCGGCCTTAAAGGCCACTTCGGCGAAATCCCTGACGTCCACACCGAAGCTATCGGCTGTGGCTTGAAGCAGCGTGCCATTGCCTGCAGAGCAGCTATTGGACAGGCGGAAGTTATGGATGTCGCCGTTCTTCATGAACAGCACCTTGATGTCTTGGCCGCCGATGTCGCAGATGACGTCCACGTCGCCGAAGAAGTGCACGGCGCTCATCATGTGCGCCACGGTCTCAACCACGTTCACGTCCGAGCGCACACTGGCCTCGAGCACATCGGCCGCGTAGCCCGTCGCGCCAAAGCCCTTCACAAGTAGTTCAGCGCCTTGCGACGCGACCTGCTCGCGCAGGTTCAGCAGCAGCTCCTTGGTGTCCTGAATCGGGTTGCCCTTGGAGAGCTGGTAGGCCTTCATCAAGATCTCGCCGGATTCAAAATCAATGAGCACGGCTTTGCTGGAGGTGGAGCCGCCATCGAGCCCGATGATGGCGCGCACGATTTGGCCTGGCTCAAAGGTAGCAGGCACGAATTTCGGGATGGCGTAGGTCTCGCGAAACGCTTCAAGCTCGTTGTTGCTTGCGGCCAGCGGAGGCCCTGCGGTCTCACCCAAACGCGCTTTGCGGCCGGTCGTGATGTAGTGGCGGAGGCCTTCTAAGTCCTTGAGTTTGCCGACGTTCGTGCCTTCGCCAAGTCCGTAGATCACAGCGCCCATGGCGGCGTAGAGCTCCGCCGACTTGGGCACGAAAATGAGCTCCTCGATGGGCACATCCTTGGGGTACTGGTAACCGCGCTCCTCCCAGATCTGCGGGATGCGCAGACGCCAGCAGTCCTGCAAAAATGGCAGGTAGGTGTTGGGGCCGCCAAGCAACAGGATACGGTGCTTGAGCGTGCCGCCGCGCGTGAGCACGCTCAGATTTTGCATCACGATGGCGTCCGCCAAAGAGCAGAGCACCTCCACCGCCGGAATGCCGCTCTTGATCAGATTCACGATGTCGGTCTCGGCGAACACACCGCATTTCGCGGCCACGTGATGCAGCTTGCTGTCGTCGAAGCGCAAGTTCATCACCAAGTCCGAGGGCGCGTTCACCTTGAGGAAGCACTTGTCGATGGTGGCGCCGGTGCCCGAGGCGCACTTGTCGTTCATCGACGGCGATGCCGTCTTCTCGCCGGTCTCCGGGTCCGTCTTAAACTGAATGATCTTGGCGTCCTGGCCGCCAAGCTCGATGACGGCGCCTACGTCTGGATGCAGGTACTCTACAGCCAATGTGACGGCGTTGACCTCCTGCACGAACTTGCCACCAACCGGCCCCTCGAGAGGCGAAGCGCCCGATCCCGTGAGGAATACACGGAATGCGCCCGCAGCGAACTCGGCCGGAAACGCTTCTGCGATAGCCTCGAACAGCTCGAGCACTTTCTCCGGCTGCTTGGTGTGGTGACGCTGGTAGTCGTTCCAAAGAACGGCCTTGCTCACCGGGTCCATCACGACGGCTTTGACCGTGGTACTCCCCACGTCCATACCAATTGCCAACTGCCGGGTTGTGGTCATCGTGCGCTCCAAAGATGACACCCGTGTCAGTCACGACTGTCTGTTTCACTCTACAAGAATGTGAATGGGCCGCAAGCTCCGCGTTCTTTGCGCTGGCGAAGATATGACACGCATGTCATTGTTGGGCGATGGACAAGGCGAAACGCAGGGTGCAGCTGATGAACGCAGCGCGCGATGTGTTCGTCAAGAAGGGTTACCACAGCGCCACCGTCGAGGATGTCGTGGCACACGCGAAGGTCGCGCGGGGTACCTACTATCTCTACTTCGAAGACAAGCGCGCCGCGCTAGAGGCCATTTTGGATCGCGCCTTTACCCGCGTGGGCATGGCCATTGTGCGCGTGGACACGGAGGACGCCGCGCGTGGCATGGAGGCCCAAGCACGCGAGAACTTATCACGCATCGTGGCCGTTTTGCTCGAAGACCCGGCATCGACTCGATTGCTTTTGTCGGAAGGCTTGGCGGCCGATGCGCAGGTAGATCACAAGCTGGCGGCCTTTTACGGTGAGCTGCACAGCTTGGTCGTCGAGACGCTACGAGAAGGCCAAACACTGGGTGCGGTGCGCCCCGGGTCGCCCGATGTGTATGCCGAACTTGTGCTTGGCGCGCTCAAACAAGTACTGCGCTACGCCTGTGTTTCTCCTAACGTTGCGCGCGTTCCTGCCGCACTCTGTGACCAAGTGTTTTCATTTTTTTGCGTCGGCTGCCTTTCGTTTGGCGACGCGACATAGGATACTGTGGACCACGGTACGCAGTTGAGATCAAACGCCCCCACCAAGATGCATATTCGCGTTCCAAGCGTGGTCGCAGTGGCGGTACCCGCTTCGGTGGTCGCCTTGCTGAGCGAGCGCCTGAATCCGTTTCCTGTGCACTATGCATCCACCTACGATTACGGCATCGAGCTGCTCGCAGAATCGAGGCCTCGCGTCGCGCTGCTTGCCGTTACGGCCGAGCAGTTCGCAGCGTTTGATCAGCTCGCGCGCGACCTGCGCTGCACCTCTGTGCTCTACTTGCCCGATGCCTCGCCCGACAGCATAGCGAAATCGCTGGAGCGAGAACTGCTCGCAACGGGCGACGACCACGGGTAAACCTTGGGGGTGCATAAGCCCCAAGTACGCGATGAGTTCGACCTGCCCACACACGAGCTCGCAAGCAGCTTCCCCTTCAGACGAGTCGCTGAAAAATCGCGTGTATTCTGCAACAGAACACTCAAGCTGCGCGATGTGCGCTGGCTAGGTTTCGACATGGACTACACGCTGGCCATCTACGACCAAGAGGCCATGGATGAGCTGTCGATTCGCTCCACCACCCAAAAGTTGGTCGCGCGTGGGTACCCAGACTTTATTCGGGACTTGCCGCCGTTGACGCATTTCCCCGTGCGGGGGCTTATCGTCGACAAAGAGAACGGCAACGTGCTCAAGCGCGACCGATACAAGTACGTATGCAAGGCGTACCACGGCCTGCGGCAGCTCTCCAAAGCGGAGCTTAACGCGCTCTATCACTCGCAAAAAGTCCGTACCACGGGAGAGCGCTATTACTGGGTGGACACGCTTTACGCGCTCTCGGAGGTCGCACTTTACGTGGCCGTTATCGACGGCATGGAGCAGCGCGGCCTCACGGTGCAGTACGCGCAGCTCTTTAATGACATTCGCGCCTGCATCGATGAAGCGCACCGCGACGGCACCATTCTCAAGGAAGTGGTGAGCGACTTGCCTCGCTTTTTGCGGCGTGACCCCAAGTTGCCACAAACCCTCCACAAGTGGCGCAGCGCTGGAAAAAAGCTGTTCCTCCTGACCAACTCGCACGAGTGGTACACCGACACGCTGATGACCTACCTCATCGGCGACGCGTTGCCCGAGTATGCAAGTTGGCGCGGTCTGTTCGACGTCATGGTGTGTGCCTCACGCAAGCCTACGTTCTTTGCGGAGGGCTCGCTCTTCACGCCGGTGGGCGTCGAACCACCGGCGCCCACAACAACACCAAGTGAGCGCGGCCGCGTCTACGAGGGCGGCAATCTCAAGGGCCTCGAAGAAGTACTGGGCGTGCCTGGCGACCAAGTGCTTTATGTGGGTGACCACATCTACGGCGACATCTTGCGCTCCAAAAAGGACAGCGCTTGGCGCACCGCGATGATCATCCAAGAGCTTGACACGGAGATCGAAGCGCACCGCGCCTGCGTGGCGGAGTACGACAACGACACGGCCATCCAAACGGCCCGTGCGGCCCTCGAGGAAGAGCTACGGCACGACCAGGCGCGGCTCAAAGACCTGCAGAAGCACTACGACGAAGCAGCACGCGCCGGCAAGCCCGCGGCCGCGCTCGAAGATGAGAAATCACGAGCAAAAACACGCGTAGAACGCATCCGTGAGCGCTTACTCAAACTGAAGGCCGAGTCAGACGCATTGGAGTTACGCCTCGCGGCACGCTTTCACCCCTACTGGGGCTCGCTCATGAAGGAGGAGACCGAGCAAAGCTTGTTCGGAGCGCAGGTAGAGGATTACGCATGCGTGTACACCTCACGCGTTTCAAATTTCCTCAACTACTCGCCACAGCAGAAGTTCCGCAGTCGCCGGGACCGAATGGCCCACGAACTCGAAGAAGAATCGTCGGCTGACAGGGTTTCCCAAGTATGACCACCACCATGCCACTCGCCTCGCCCGTTCGTGCGCTCTTCAAGCACGCCCCCGAAGACTTTCGTGTCGACGAGATTGCCGCCTATGAGCCGTCGGGCTTAGGCGAACATGTGTATCTCACATTCGAAAAAACAAACCTCACGACCCAAGACGCGGTACGCGCCATCGGCAAAGCGCTGGGGCTGCAAGAACGCGACATCGGCGTGGCTGGGCTCAAGGACAAGGTGGGAATCACCACGCAAACCATTTCCTTGCCCAAGAGTCCGCGTGCGCCCGATCTCGAAGCACGTACCCGCGAGCTCAACGTGCGGGGAGTGCGGGTATTGCTCGTGTCGCTGCATGGCAACAAGCTCAAAACCGGTCACTTGCGCGGCAATCGCTTCGAAATCTGCCTGCGCGGCATCCCAAGCAGCGCGCGCGCTCAGGTGGAAGCGGGCCTCGCGGTCATTCGCGCAGAGGGCGTGCCCAACGCTTATGGCACGCAGCGGTTTGGGCGTGAGCAAGACAACGCCGCGCGCGCCATTGCATGGTTGCGCGGCGACGCGCCGGGCCCACGCGAGCCCAAGGCCAAGCGCTTTCTGGTCTCGGCGCTGCAGTCCGAAGTGTTCAATCAAGTGCTCGCCGAGCGCGAGCGGGACGGCAGCTGGTGCGTGCCGCAGCTGGGCGACTTGCTTGAGCGTCACCCACAGGGCGTGTTCCTATGCGAGGACGTGACGACCGATCGCGCGCGCGCGCTCACGGGTGAGGTTAGCCCCACGGGCCCCATGTTTGGTCCGGACATGCGCGCGCCCACCGGCGAGATTGAGGCGCTAGAAGCGCGCGTGACGGAACGCGTTTTGGGCAGCAATTTCCCATTCGAAGCCGCGGCACGTCTGGGCGAAGGCACGCGTCGAAGTTTGCGTGTTTGGGTAGAAGGACTTGCGGACTCTTGGTCAGAAACCCTTGTGCGCCCAGACGGCACGGACGAGGTGTCACTTTCACTTTCCTTTGTGCTACCGAGGGGCGCTTACGCGACCACAGTGCTCTCTAGGGTATTTGATCTCGAGGAGCCTGCACCTGCAGCGAAAGGCATCGATTCATGATTCAGAGTCTCGAACACTTCATGACCGGACTGGGTACAGCATGGATTCTGTACCTGATGATCGCCCTCAGCGTGATCTCTGTAGCCGTCATGCTGGAACGCGCCTTTGTCTTCTTTAAGCTTCGCGACGACGTGCCTGCGCTCATGGACAAGCTGGCCGCACAACTCCGCGAAGGCAAACTGGACGACGCGAAGAAAATGCTCGCCGCTTCGCCAAGCAGTGAGGCGGCCGTGGTACTCGCCGGCCTCGAGGAGGCCCCTCGCGGCGCCGAGTCCGCATCCGAAGCCATGCAGGGTGCCACCGCCATCCAGAGGCTGCGTCTTGAGACACGCCTGGCCTACCTTGGCACGCTCGGCAACAACGCGCCCTTTATCGGCCTGCTCGGCACGGTCATCGGTATCGTCGGCGCCTTCGCCGAACTCAAGAACTCGATGGGTCAAGCGGCCCAAGGCGCGCAGATGGCCTCCGGCGCCGTGATGGCGAACATCGCGGAGGCCTTGGTGGCTACCGCCATCGGTCTTATTGTCGCCATCCCCGCGGTCGCTGCCTTCAACACCTTTCAGCGCATGGTCAAGGTCACCCTCGCCAACACCGACGCGCTTGGCCACGTGCTCTTGGCGCACCTCAAAGCCGCTCCTAGTGCTGACAGGAAGGCGGCCTAAGCCATGGCCGGCGGCGCAGGCGACAGCGAAGACGCCATCAACGGAATCAACGTCACGCCGCTCGTCGACGTGACGCTCGTGTTGCTCATCATTTTCATGGTGACGGCGCAGATGATTTCGAAGCAAGAGGCCGTGCAGATGAATCTGCCGAAAGCCGCGACGGGAAGCGAAGTTACGCAAGAGACCTTCAGCGTGGTGATGACCAAAGACGGCGCCATCATGGTGAACTCTTCGCCCATCCCCAACGACGAAGCAGTGCTTGGTCTCGCGACCGAGGCTCATGCCAAAGATGCTTCAACGAAGGCAGTGATCAAGGCCGACGCCGAGGTCCCGCACGGACGTGTCATTCATGTGCTCGATCTGATCAAGCGCGCCAAGTTCGACAAAATCGCCTTCGCCAGCCAACAGCCCGCAAAGTAGCTATGAGCACCGCTGGCGCCCCACTTTCTCCACTCGCGCGACTCGAAAAGCTTGGCGGCTCCCGCGCGCTCTATGGCGCACTGATGTTGGCATTGCTGCAACACACACTTGGTGGCGCAGCGGCGGCGAACTCAGTCGCCCTCAGCGACATCAGCGCGTGGAGCACGCAGCTCGACGGAAGCCTCGATGCGCTCATGCCAAAGAGCATTGAGATTGCGGTAGAGAAGGACCCGGAGCCTCCGCCACCCGAGCCGGAGCCCGAGAAGAAGGAGCTCATCGACCTTAAGGAAAAGGCCCCCAAAGAGGAAGCTGCTCCGGTTGCTGCACAAGCTGCACAAGTCATCACGGCGGAAGCCGACCCGAACGCGCCCGTTGAGTTTGGCGACAATACCTACGTGCAAGGTACAGCAACCTCCTACGCGGGTGGTACGACGAAAGCCAACGGCACAGGCACCAAGCCCAACCTCAGTGGCGTGATTGGCACCGGCGGCAATGGCACGGCGCCCGTGGGCAACCTGAGCCGCAAGCCCGGCCTCGACGGCTCCACCGACTGGGACGACTGCCCCTTCCCCTCCGAAGCCGAAGCCGCGCAGGTGGACAAAGCCTACGTGACCATGCGGGTAGAGGTGTCGGCTGAGGGCCGCGCGAAGAAAGTGATTATCGTCAAAGATCCTGGGCTGGGTTTTGCGCGTGAGGCCCGTGCCTGCGCGATGCGCAAACGCTACACGCCAGCAAAAGACCAGGCGGGCAACTTGGTGGACGCCACCACCGAGGTCATCGGGATCTCGTTTGAACACAAAGACTGAGGCGCCTAACAATCGCGAAGCGCTGGTCGAGCTTGTAGAGCTCACGCGTGCGGTGCGTGCCCATGTGGCGTGGCAAGCCATGACGGGCGCCCACGCGCTGCCCTCGGAGCCCTTCGAGTTGCAGCCGCAACAAGAACTACGGGCCGCGACTCCTGCCGCGCGCGTAGCGTCCGCCTCACTTGCCGTCGCAGCGACAGCGCCAACCGTGGCGATATCCGCGGCGCAGGGGGCGGGCCCCACGCAAGTCGCAATGCCCAATGTTCGCCCCGTGCACTCCCTGGAGCTCGTGCGCGAAGAAGCTGCACAATGCACTAAGTGTGCACTACATACATCTCGCACCCAAGCGGTGTTCGAGCGCGGCAACCCGAGCGCTGCGCTTATGATTGTGGGCGAAGGGCCGGGCGCAGCCGACGACGCTGGGGGCCAGCCTTTCATCGGCCCTGCAGGCGAACTCTTGGACCGCATGATTGCGGCCATGGGGCTCAGCCCGAGCAACGATGTGTATATCTGCAATGCGGTAAAGTGCCGAGGCCCCGAGGACCGCAAAGCCAGCATGGCGGAGGTGCGAACCTGTGCGCCGTTCGCTGAGGAGCAGATAGCCGCCGTACGGCCCAAGGTGATCTTGGCCATGGGCAACACGGCCATCACAAGCCTGCTCGGCACAAGTACGCCCATCGGCAAACTGCGTGGACAATGGAAACTCTACAAGGGCGAGACCCTCCTGATGCCTACGTACCACCCATCGTTTTTGCTACGCGCATCACCGGGACAGGCCGAAGCCAAGCGGCAGACGTGGGAGGACTTGCAAATGGTGATGATGGAGCTTGGGCTGCCCGCGAAGGCGTAAACATGAGCAAAATTGCTCGCAAGTATTTGTTTCGTCTTTTTTGAGCTGTGTAGGCAGAGGTCCCCACTTATCCCCCATGAGACACGTACTGCCCCTCCTCCCACTGCTCCCGATATTCCTGGTCGCCGCCGCATGCGACACGGACTTTAACGTGATCACAGGCGGCGGATCGCCCGCCACTCCCGATGGCGGCGTTGTGGCAACACCTGGCGATTCGTCTGGTCCTATCGTCCTCGATTCGATATCTCCGCTGAAACCAGACAGTGGCCCCACCGTGTCGGTAAACGCCTGCACGGAGCCTAGCGCCGAACTTGAACTTGCGGCCAAGCCCTACCCTGTGGAGTGCGACGGCTTGCCCTGCTGGGTCAACTACGACGCAGCAGGCGCCCAGCGCGTGCTGTTCGCCGAACCCGACGACGTCGTGCCCGTCGGATACTACCTGCGGCCGCTTGGCGCCACAGCGTCGCGCGCCTACTTCGAGGCTTATTCCGGAACGGAGCCCAAAGCTTCGCTGCTCGTGTCAGCGTCATTGACGGGCACGCGTGACCAGCACGTCGAGCGTGCGATCGGGCTACAGCTTGGAGACCATCTGGTTGCCGTTGGAAACGCGTCGCGAATGTATTTTCTCGTGACGAGCGAATTCAAAGGCGCCGTCCTCTACCGCTCGATTCTTGGAGCCCCTGCAAGTCCTGGTGCGGGCGACACGACTGGAGACTACGTTCAAAACTTCGGCGACGCGCTCACGATGATGAGCCCCGGTAACGTGCGATTGTCCTTGCTGCCCAGCGGGCTTATCCACCCGGGGGACGACCTCTACGTCGCGAACGAGGTCCCTGGGGGCCAGTCTTTCTTCGGAGTAGATCACCTCACCGGTGAGATCACCGACTACGTTTACCCGGACACGGGCCTCGCCGGCTTCGTGGTGTCAGGTACCGACTCGAATCACGCGACGCTTACCGCGTTTGAAACGAGTGTCAGCTCCAATCGCCTGATGAAAGTCCTCGCACTATCGCCTCTCGGGGGCAGGGTCGGGAGTACCACATTGAAAACGAACTACGTGGACGGCGCTTCCGTCCGCTACACATCAATCAGCCAGAACCGAGCCTACTCCGCGGCCTCCGAGTCACCAACAGTCACACTCATCAACAACGGCACCCAGCTTGTACGTCTCAACGCCTCCACCGGCTCAGCAAACGGGGCAACGACCCCCATCTACACGTCCGCCAACGTCGACTTGAATACGTACCCTGCGCTGAGCGATGTGTGGTTCGACAACGGTGCTGTCTCCGACCCGGCCCACGCATACGTTCTCGAAACGTGCCCAGGCTCAAACCCAGTGGTCCCTGCGTACGAACTTCGTTACATCGACACGACAACTGGCGCGGCAACGTGGATCTCCAGCCGGCCCGGGCCACAGGCCATCGATGCGCGCCTAAAGGCTTGGTACGGCAACGCAAAGAGCACAGTCACCATGCCCACCGCGACGGGCAGCGTCGTCTACCGTCGCACTCCGTGAATCTCTCGTGAAGTCTTCCGAGCACCCCCTGTCAAACGCCTCCGCAACGCCTGCACTTCGCGTGCTTCCGGCCGCGAGCGAGGTTGCGGCCTGGGTGCTCGCCGCACGCGAGGGGGATCGATCGGCGATGCATGCGCTCTACGCCAAACATGTGCATTATATGAGCGGTCTTTGCATTCGCCTCCTGCGTGACCGAGAGCTTGGACTCGAGGTCACGCAGGAGGCTTTTGTGCTCGCTTTCGAGCGCCTTTCGGAGCTCCGCGAGCCCGCAGCGTTTCGCGGATGGCTCTCTCAGATCGCCGTGCGCACAGCGCGCGCCACGATGGCGCAGCGGCGCACGGACGCGCCCCCCTCCGACGCGGAGCGCAAGCTTGCGGGGGCATTGCGTGTCGACACCAGCGCAGAAGCGCGCTCCGAGCTACGCGCTATTCAAGTGGCCCTAAGCCGCGTGCCCGACGATGCCGCCATCGCGTGGTCGTTGCGGTATTTGGAGGACGAGCCACTCGATGCCGTGGCCGCAGCGTGCGGCTGCTCGCTCGCCACAGCCAAGCGCTGGATCGACGCCGCAGACCACGAAGTTCGACGTACCTTGGGAGCCACGCCATGAGCCAGCACAAGCACCTCAAAGAGCAATTTAACACCGAGCTCTCCCCCGACGAAGAAGCGCGTATGTGGTCGCGCGTTGTGGCCAAACGCGACGCCTCGGAGGCCTTGGTCCACGCCGCTACCGCGGAACCCGACGCGCCTAAAGCGTCCTCCGAAGGCAGTGCGGCCCAAACCTTTGGCTGGCGCCGTGCGGTGCCTTGGGGTCTATCGATTGCAGCGGCAGCGAGCCTGCTTTTCGCATTGCGAACACGCCCCCAAACACACGCATTGAGCGCGGGTCCCTTGCATGCAGCGGCGTCGCAACTCCTGGCTGAAGAGGCCATCGGGTCCGGTCGCTCGGACGCACGAGACGTAGCCTTCGACGACGGGTCGCATGTGCAGCCGGGCGCGGGCGCACATGTGGCGGTGCTCGAGAATTCGGCCAAGCTGCTCACGCTCAAGCAGACCGCCGGAAACGTGCGCTATGCAGTGACACCCGGTGGCCCGCGCCGGTGGAGTGTAGAGTGCACGCTTGCGAGCATTGAGGTCGTGGGCACCGAATTCATCATTGAAGACTCGGCGAGCGCACTGCATGTGCATGTGGATCACGGTGTGGTGCTTGTGCGCGGTGAGCTGGTCCCCGGACGGGTGCAGCGGCTCACTGCAGGAGAAGATTTGCGGCTGGCGCGGCCTGACGCTCCCGTGGCACCCGAGCCTATGGAGCTACCGAATCGCGAGGGCACTAGTCATTTGTCTTCGAGAGTTCCGATGCACGAGCAGGCTAAGTCGCCACCGGTTGTCGCGGAGGAGGTATCTCCCCGCTCGGACGCCGATGTGGCATGGGACGGCATCGATGCGCTTCGAGGCAACGGCAACGCGGCCGCCACGGTGCAGGCACTGGCAAGTCTTCGCGCGAAGTATCCAAACGACAGGCGTGCATCACTCGCCGCGTTCCTCCAAGCGCGTTTGCTGCAAGACAGCCTGAAGCAGCCCGCGGCGGCCCTGCAGTGTGTCGATGCTGCGTTGCTTCTGGGCCTCCCAGCGGACATTCGCCCAGACGCCATTGAGCGCCAGAGGCAACTGCGATGCGCCCTGGACCTGCCCTCCTGTGAGGCATTGGAATGAGTGTCACGTCTGTCGAAGTCGCCGCTGAGCTCAGGCCTTGCGAGGCGAAAGGCTGGACGTCCGCCGAGGTGATGCGGTTCTTGGAGGCCGATCTGCGTCCGCGCGGCGTCACCCTAACGGCCGGCACTTCGCCCAAAGCCGCGGCCGAGTTGGAGGTCATCGCGACCGGCTGTGCGGGCGGTGCGCCCTCGGCGGTTATCTCCGTAAGAGATCGTCTCACGCAGAAGATCGTCACACGCGGCTTGAGCCTCATCGACACAGAGGTCGCGGATCAGGCGCGCTGGGTGGCACTTTCATCCGCAGAGTTACTGCGCGCGAGCTGGGCCGAGGCGGCCTCAGCCGAGTACCAATCCGTGGTCGAACGCGTGAGCCGCATGGGCGACAAGGTCACGCTTTGGGTGCGCCCCACGGCGGCATCTGCCGGCGCGCCGGACACCGCCACGAAGCCTGATCTGCGTCCCCATGTCTCGCTCCAGGCGCGCACGCTTTTTGCTCCAGCCTACCGTGCGTCGCTGGCAGGAGGCGCTCTGCTTGCATCCAAGGCATTTGCGGGCGGGCTTGGGTTCCACAGCGGCGTAGAAGCGCTTTGGGGCGACACACGCGACACGGCCGGCAACGTGCAGTTGCGCCTCACCTCGGTGGTGCTCGGCGGGGCAGTGCGGGCCGACCTGAGTTCGCGCCTTGCAGTGTCCCTCGGGCCTACATTGCGGGTCGGCGCACTGGCCCTTTCGGCCGACGCGACACCCCCCAACACGAACCACGACGCGCTCGGTGGCTTCGTTAGCGCGGGGCTTTCCGCAAGCGCGCAAGCGTATGTTTCGTCATATTTTTCGCTGATGTTTGGCACTGAGATGTCGCACACGCTGCTGGGTGTGCGCGGCCTTGCCGAGGGGCGAGCGGCAGCGGGGCTCTCGGGTACATTCTTTGTCGCGAGTATGGGCTTGGCGTGGCGCATGTAGCGCGCAGGCGTTTACTTGCGTGGCAACAAGGATGCACTACGCACGCATTCTTCGAAGCCGTTTTTGGCCTCCAAGAATTGCGTCGCGGCCTCCTCGAGCTTGGAGAGCGCGGCCGCTCGAGACGCATCATCGTGCGCGGTAGAAACCAGGTTCGCGGCCAGCCCCTTGCTCAGCGTGGCTGAGCGGTAGCTCAACATGGAGGCTTCGCAGAGCGCCTTGCTGGTGCAGAGCGCATCGCTCACGCATGGGAGCGCGCTGAGCTCACCGAAGATCTGCGCGCGATCGCTGTCGCTCGCCGCAGCGTAGCGATCGACCAGCCCG
>JAYWGI010000370.1:0-5031 GCA_043779025.1 Myxococcales bacterium | reverse complement strand
GGATTGGCGCAACGGCTCGACATCCAAATCACGACTTGAAGCCCAGCGAACATAAGGACGGCCAATGCGACAGTGTATGCGACGCTCATTTTTCCCTCCGGCCATCGGCGCGATACGCCCCTGGAAACCAAACCGTAGCGGCGATAGATCGGTGCTACAACCGATCTATGGGAAGAAAAAGCCTGGCCGCCGAACGCCGCTCCGAACTGGTCTCCGCCTATGCGCGCGTGCTTGCGGAGCATGGCCAAACGGGCGCCACCATCGCGGCCATCGCGGAGGAGGCCGGTATGGCGCCGAGCATGGTGCACCACTACTTTGCCGGCAAGCATGCGCTGCAGAGCGCGCTGCTCGACGCGCTCGTCGGGCGCTTTCGCGCGCAGCTCGCAGAGCCCGGCGAGCCCAAGGCTGGTGAGGCCAAAGCTGGCGAGCCGCCACTTGCCAACTTTGCCGAGGCCGCACTGGGCCTGGGTGCGCGCGCGGACTTGGTGGCGGCGCGCGCATGGGTTGCGCTGTTTGCCGAGGCGCAGTCGGACGCGATTCTGTTTCAGAAAGTACGCCGCTTGCTGGATGTCGAGGTCGACGCCATTCAGAAGCGCAGCCGCGGCAAGCTGGGTACCCCCGACGCCTGCGCGGTGATGTCGTTCGTGATGGGCGCCTTGGTGTTTGGCGCCTTCGCGCCCAAGAAGGCGGCAGGGTTTGCCGCGCCTAGCCTGAAGACCTTCATGACGGCACTTGCGAAGTAGGGCACTCTAGAAGCTAGCGGAGCCGCGGAGCCGTGATTAAGAATAGCGCGTCGCGGCAGTCACACTCCTCGCGCTGCCGCGTCTTCTCACCATGAACCAGCAAATCACGCCAAACAAGTCTCGGGTCTGCTCCCGTGCAGGCGCTGCGGCGCTCTGCACATTCATTGCACTTTGCACGCTTTTTGCATGCAAGAGCGCCAACGCCGGCAAGAGCACCGCTCCTGCTGCTGCTCCAACCGCCTCCACTGCCACAACCGCATCCAAGGATCGCGCCATGACGCCAAGAATCAAACCCTCGCCTGCAGAGATCAAAGCGCGCCTGTCGGCGCTCGAGTTCGAAGTCACGCAGAACGACGCCACCGAGCCGCCCTTCCGCAACCGGTACTGGGACAACCACGCGCTAGGATTGTACGTCGATGTGGTCGACGGCACGCCGCTCTTCCTTTCCACGGACAAGTTCGAATCGGGCACCGGCTGGCCCAGCTTTACCAAGCCCGTGGCAAGCGACGCCGTAAGCACCAAGGTCGATCGCTCGCTGTTCGGAACCCGCACCGAGGTGCGCTCCGCCAACGCAAATTCGCATCTGGGCCATGTGTTTGACGACGGCCCAGCCCCCACGGGACAGCGCTACTGCATGAACTCTGCAGCCATGCGCTTTGTGCCCGCCGACAAGCTCGAAGCCGAGGGCTACGGAGTATTCTTGGCCAAGCTGCAAGGCGTGGCAAGCGCCAATTCCAGCAGCGAATCAGCGAGCAAAACCACCAACAGCTGCACCAAGCCTGAGCCCGGCCAAGCGCCAGGCTGTGCTACCACGCTCGAGACGGCGGTTCTTGCAGGCGGTTGCTTCTGGGGCATGGAGGACTTGCTCCGCAAGGTCCCCGGTGTGCTCGAAACCGAGGTCGGATACACGGGCGGCAACGTTTCGAACCCCCGCTACGAGGATGTAAAAACGGGCCGCACGGGCCACGCGGAATCGGTGCGCATCACTTTCGATCCGGCCAAAGTTTCGTTCGAGACCTTGCTGGAGAACTGGTTCTTCAAGATGCACGACCCCACCACCAAAAACCGCCAAGGCAACGATGTGGGCACGCAATACAGGTCGGCCATCTTCTACACCTCGCAGGCCCAGCACGACACGGCGCTCAAAGTCATCGCCAAGGTAAACGCGGCCGGCAAATGGGGCGCGCCCGTCGCCACCGAGGTCGCGGCCGCAAGCGCCTTCACACTCGCCGAGGCCTACCACCAGGACTACCTTGAGAAAAACCCCAGTGGCTACACCTGCCACTTCATGCGGAATTGAAACGAAAAAGGCAGCTCCTCGGAGCTGCCTTTTTTGACTTGAGCACCTAGCCGCTCAATACATGCCGCCGCCGCCCGCATCGCGCACCTGAGGCAGCGGGCAAACGTTCTCGGACGAGCGGTAGCAGCTCCCCGTTTCCACGTCGCAGCACTGGCTTCCGGAACTCACGCTCGGGCAGCTGTTGGCGCAGTCCTCGTCGGAAATGCAAGAATCCAGGCAAACCCGAGGCGGCGCCGCATCGGCGACGACCACCACGACGGGCGGAGGCACCGGCGTCGGGGGCTTTCGGTTGGTTTTGGGCGCCGAGCTGTCGGGCTCGGCCACCGTCGTGCCGGTGCCACCACTGCTCGCGCACGCGGCCAAAATCACAAGACTGGCCGCAAAGGCCGAGAACCCAACGAAAGCATGTGCGCGTTGCATAGCCATCGGTGGTACAGCACCGGCTCATGTGGCGCAAGCTTTGCGCAATCCTGCAATTCCCAGGGCTGATGTTTGGGCTGACGCTTGTCGGTGCAGGTGCGGTCCTGTTTTGGCCCGCCCTGCGCGCGCCCTTTGTGCTGGACGACTATTTGCAGGCCTCCATGGCCCACCAGGCCTATCCCGTGCCACGTGCGGCCTGGAACCTGTACGACTACATTAACCCTAGCGATGCCTCCGTTCTGCGGGACCGCGGCTTTCTGCCTTGGTGGTCCGACGAGGCCCTACGCATCCGGTTTTTGCGTCCGCTGCCTAGCCTCGCGCTCTGGTGTGAGTACCGCCTCGGCGCATCGGCATGGGCCATGCATCTTCACTCCTTTGCGTGGTGGGCCTTGGGGGCTAAGCTCGCCCACAAGCTGTACTCTGCACATGTGTCGCCGCGCGCTGCGCGCATCGCCGTGCTTGTGTTCGCGCTCGCTCCATTCCAAGTGGTGCCCATTGCGTGGCTGGCCAACCGGGAGGCTCTGATCTCGGTCGCTCTTTGCACGTTCGCGCTGAGCCTTCAGCTCAAGCGCACGCCCACCACGCGTCATTTTTTGTTCTCGACGGCCGCCTTTGCGGTGGCCTTTTCGAGCGGCGAGTACGCGCTGGCCGCGTGCGGCTACGTGGCCGCCGACGCATGGATTCACACGCCAGGTTGGACCGCGCGCTTAGGACGCGTCGCGCCCGCGGCAATCCCGGCCGCGATGTATCTCGCGCTGCGCGCGCGCTTGGGCTACGGCGCCGGTGGCTCTGGGTTTTATACCGACCCTTTCCACACCCCTGGCGCCTTTCTCGCACGTGCTCCCGAGCGCTTCGCACGCTTGTGGCTCGACGCATGGGCCGGCCTGGATGGCGAACAGCTCAAGAGCCACGTGCCCACGTGGGTCGTGGTCGGCCTGCTCGCCGCGCTTGGGATCCTCCTACGCACCGCATTGACCGCCCCCTATCGAGATCCAAAGCTACGTGTGTTCTTCCTCGGTTCTGCACTCTCGCTGCTGCCATTTCTGGCCGTCGTCCCCTCGCCTCGCGTGCTCGGTCTAGCCATGTTGGGTATCGCACTGGTGGTTGCGCGCATTCTAGAAAATGCCTGGTGGCCGCCCCCGCATTCAACCTATACGCGGGCGCCGCAAGCTCACTTGGCTGCGCTCTTTTTGGGGTTTTCCCATCTCATTCACGGACCTGCCAGCTCCTGGTTGATGGCACGCTCGTGGTCGAACGCCGGCCGCGCGTTCGAGCGCAACGCCCACGCGCTCTCGGCGGATCTCGCGCGCGCCGGTGGAAGCGTAGAATCGGCGGACGTCACCGCGCTTCGGGGGATCGCCGGAGCGTTCTTTGTGCCCTTCGCACTGAGCCCACAAGGCGTGCCGCCGCGGGCGTGGCGGCTCCTCTCACAAGCGGGCCACGTGCTCGTGCGCCGCACTGGCGAGCGCGAGCTTGAGCTCGTTGCAGCCGCTGATCAAAGCTTGGTGCCTATTGGTCCCGGAAACCTTTTTCGCCCCGAAGGCAAAGGCTTCCAACGGGGACAACAGTTCGAAACGCCAGGAATGCGTGTCACGGTCACCGAGGTTTCGAGTGCCGGCGTACGGCGCGCAAAGGTGCAGTTTGCACGCATGGGCGACACGCAGTGGATGGTGGAATCCAGCGATGGTTTTCTGCTTATTGACTTGCCCGACCTAGGATTCGGACTGCCGCTTGAACTCTAAAACAACCTAGAAAAGCCGGGGTCGGTCCACGTTCGGGTCGATGCAATACCCCACGTCCAAGTCTTCGCTCACGACCACACTGCGCACGCAGCGCTCGCCCGCGGCACACCTGGGGTTGCGCTGTGAGCACAACGCCAAGCAGGTGCGCTCACCGCCCTGGCCCACGCATGCATTGCCCCCGTCGCAAGCCTCGCGCGCGCAGGACTCTCCCGCTTTGCGCGGCCCGAGATCTACACACGAGGTGACGCCGCCGCCCACCGGTGCACAGGTGCGCGCCGTGCCGCACGAGGCCGAACCACCATAGACACAGGGCTGAGGCGCCACGCATACCGGCAAACGCTCCGAGGACCGCACGCCCCCGTCGAGCCAAGCAGTCCCGCGCGCCTCCACCGCAAGTGTACAGTACAGAGAGCCGACTGCTCCGGCATCGCTCGCGCCTACGCAGGCGTCCACGCAACAGGTAGGCCTGCAGGTGGCGGCACTGCCGCCTTCCGCGTAGGCGCACGCCATTCCCGCGGCACACTCGCCGCTCTCGCTGCAGGTTTTGCCTATGGTTTTGCTGCCAGCGGCCAAGCACACGGGCGCATTCTCTACAACGGCGCAGCGCGCACCGCCGCCGGCGTCCCCACCGCAAGAGCTTGGATCGTCCGGATTGCAGCTCTGAGCGCTGAACGCAGAGCTCGAACACAGCGAATTCACACGCGAAAACGCTGTTGACACTGAAGCGGGAGCGTCACTCAACCTGCCGGCATCGCCAAGCCAAGCATAGGCCGATGTGGAAGCGCCCATGCTGGAACATGCAGCAACGGCCGCAGCAAAAAAGGTG
>JAYWGI010000369.1:0-5032 GCA_043779025.1 Myxococcales bacterium | reverse complement strand
CCATGCGTGAACGCGTGAGTGCCCGGCCCGGTGCCGCACCCGCTCAGGTGGCCGCAGAAGCCGAGGCACTTGGCGCTCGGCTTGCGCCGTCAGAGGTGCGGTCCTTGCTCGATGCACTGGACGCGTGCGACTTTTCTCTCCCCTGCTTGCATCCGCGTCCGGTGCTGTTTCGCATCGGGCACGACGAGCTGGTGCGGCGGGCAGGCGGTCCGTGAGCGAGGTGCACCCCGCCGTACTCGCGGCTGCGCAGAGCGGCAAGCTCGTGTGCATCGTGGGCCCGACGGCCAGCGGAAAGTCGGACATCGCTCTTGCACTCTGCGAGCAAATTGGCGGAGAAATCGTGAGCGCCGACAGTGTGCAAGTGTACAAGCACTTCAGGCTGGGCACCTCCAAGCCTAGCCCCGAGGAGCTGGCCCGTGCGCCGCATCATCTGGTAGATTTTTTGCAGCCGCACGACACCATGACGGGCGCGCGCTACCCCGTTCTGGCCGACGCAGCCATCGCCGACATTCGCGCGCGCGGCAAGGTGCCCGTGGTGTGCGGCGGCACCTTCTTGTGGGTGCGCGCATTGGTGCGCGGCATCGTAGAGCTCCCCGATCCGGATCCCGCCGTTCGCACAATGCTCGAGCACGACGAGCGAACGCTTGGGCGCACAGCGCTCCACACGCGCCTCGCCGGCGTGGACCCGGAGAGCGCGCTGCGCTTGCACCCCAACGACTTTGTGCGCGTGAGCCGCGCGCTAGAGGTTTATATGCAGACCGCACGCAAGCTCAGCGACTGGCAGGGAGAACACGGCTTCGCAAACATACGGCACGAGCATGTTCTGTTCGGCGTGACCCAACCCATCGAGGAGCTGCGCGCGCGCATCCGTGCCCGCATTCGAGCTTGGCTTGCGGCAGGTTGGGTCGAAGAGGTGCGTGGGCTTCACGCGCAAGGCTACGGCGATGCGCGCGCCATGGGGTCCTTGGGGTTCAAGGAGATCAGCGCCCATCTTCGCGGCGAGCTCGCGCAGAGCGCGCTGGAGGACAGCATCGAGATAGCCACCCGCATCTACGTGCGGCGACAGACCACCTGGCTCCGGAGCCAGGACGTGGAGTGGTTGTAGCCCTGCCGCCGCTAACGAAAGCGCGGCCGTGGCCGACGCCCTGAACAAACTCCTGCGGCCTAAAATCTAGGCCCTGGCAAGCCAAACCGCGCTTATGATGCGGCCATGAGCACGACGCCTGATGCCGCACTAGACGCCAAACTGAACGAGCTCGAAGCATTGGGGCGCGACTTGGTGGCGCGGGCCACGGCGCAGGGTGCCACGCTCGCCGAATGCGTGATTCGCACGGGCCGCGAGCTCAGCGCCAAGGTGCGCATGGGCGAGGTTGAATTGCTTGAGGAAGCAGGCCATCACGGGGTGGGCTTGCGGGTGATGCGCGGCAAGCGTGTCGCTTCCGCCACGACCAGCGACTTGCGCCCCGAGGCGCTGGAATCCTTTGTGCGCGAGGTGGTGGGGCTCGCCGAATGGACGGAGGAAGACGCCTTCGCCGGCCCGGCCGACAGCGTGCTGCTCTGCGATCCCCGCACCTTGCCCGACCTCGATCTCTACGACGCCAGCGGCGACACCTTGGGCGCCAAAGACGGCATCTTGCGTGCAACACGCACCGAGCAATTTGCACGCGGCAAAGACGCGCGCATCAGCAACAGCGATGGCGCAACGTTTAGCCATGCCACGGGCGGAAGCATCACCGTGCTTAGCAGCGGCTTTGTGGCCAAGCACAAGGGCAGCTCCTTTGGCTTGGGCGTCTCCGTGCTCGCCGAAGACGATGGCGGCAAGAAGCGCCGCGGCGGCTACGGAAGCGGCAAGCGACACCTCGCTGATTTGGAGGCCGAGCAGTATGTGGGCGAGGAGGCCACGCGCCGCACGCTGCGCAAGCTGGGCGCGCGCGGCGCGGCAACGGGCGAATATCCGGTGCTCTTTGACCGCGACGCCGCGCGCAGCTTGCTCGGGCAGCTTGCGGGCTGCGTCATGGGCAGCAGCATCTGGCGAAAATCGTCGTTTCTCGCGGGCCGCGAGGGCACCCGCATCGGAAGCGAACTGCTCAACATCGTCGACGACCCCTTCTTGATGCGCGGGCCGGGCTCCCGCGCGCACGATGGTGAAGGCCTGGCTTCACGCAAAAACGTGGTAGTTGAGAATGGTGTACTCCGTACCTATCTTTGCGACAGCTACGCGGCGCGCAAACTTGGCCGAGAATCAACGGCGAGCGCTTCGCGCGGCGGAAGTGGCGGCGTGTCTGCAAGCACAACGAACTTCTACCTCAAACCCGGTACCGACAGCTTCGAGGCCTTGGTGAAAGCCACACCGCGCGGCCTGCTCGTGACCGACATGATGGGCTTTGGCTTCAACGCCGTGACGGGAGACTTCTCGCGCGGAGCCTCGGGATTTTGGATCGAGAACGGCGAGATTGCCTACGCCGTCAGCGAGGTCACGGTGTCGCTCAACTTCAACGAGCTCTGGGATCGCATCGACGCCATCGCCAGCGATTTGATTCATGATTCGAGCATCGCAAGCCCGGGCTTCCGCGTTGGGCGCATGACGGTGGCGGGCAAAGCCGAATGAGCCCGGATGATTTGCGGGCCGCACGCAAGGCGCTCTCGTGCTCAGCAAAAGAGCTGGCCGAGACGATTGGCGTTGCGCCAGGCGACGTACTGGCGTGGGAGCGCGAAGAGGGCTTCCCGACCAAGCGCTGGGTAGACAAGATTACGGCACTGGTGGCGCAAGGTCCCACGGCAGTCGCGCGAAAAAAGAAGAAGACCGCCAAGGCTCTCTCACCCATGGAAGCGCTTGGCGACGCCGAGACCTGGCTGCTCGTGCGCAAACTGCTGGCGCACAACGATCTGCGTGCAGAGTGCATCAAGCTCGCCGAGAGCTACGCGGATCCTGCTTCCGTGTCATCCTGAGCCGGGGGCGAAGGACCTCCCGCTCACTGCGTACGACGCGCTCCAACAGCTGTCATCCTAAGCCGAAGGCGAAGGACCTCCCGCTCACTGTGAACGACGCGCGCTACGTTCGCGTCTCTGTGGCCCCCTGCCGCATCAGGCGATCGCGTTCCTTCTCTTGCTTCTCGATGGCCTGACGCTTGAGAATTTCCAAGGCTTTGGCCACCTCCTGCTCCGAGTAGGGCATGGTCGCCAGCACCTTTTTCTCTTCCTCGATGGCCCGCACGATGCCCTCGCGCGCATCCTTGGCGCGGCCCGCCCAGTCGGCACGCTCCTTTGACTTTTCGGCGAGCTCAATGGTCCGGTCCATCATGTCCAAGCCCTTCTCGAGCAGGACGCGGTAGCGCACGTGCATCATTGCAAAGTGCAGCTGTTTTTTCTCATCCGTCGTGGCACGCTTCGAGGCCGGCACACGCATGATGTCCTTGTGCAGACGCGTGTAGACCTCGGCGATGGTGTAGCCCGCGAGGCCCGCCCAGCGCACATCCTGGCCGCGAATGGCGTCGGTGTACGCGCGCTGAGCGTCCATCATGTTGCCGCAGCGTGCCTCCATGCGCGGCATGAACTCCTCGGGCGTGACGCCCTCGAACACGATAGCCTCCGCGCGGGCGCGGCGCACTTCACCAAGCAAAAACCTGAGTGCTGTAAGCGCAGTGGGTGGCGCGCCCGCATCGCCGAACTTGGCTTTCTCCGCCAAGTCCAAGCCATTCTGCACCTCGTGCATGGCTTTGGAATCGTCTCCAGCGCTCAGTGCTTTACGCGCGCGCACCGCGGCTAGAGCGATGTGAAACAACGAGTCGCCGGCCGCTGCGCGCGCGAGGCGCGCTTCAGAGGCCGCCACCTGCGCGGCATTGCCGGTGAAGGCGGCTAAGTCGGCGGCGCGCAAGGTAGCCTCGCGGCGAATGCCCGCGTCGGTGGCCTTGTCTGCAAGCTCATTGAATCGCGCCGCCGCCGAGTCGTACTCGCCATTGCGATCGTGCGCGACGGCGAGGGCCAATCGTTCCTGATCATCGCAACTGTCTGCGCACAGGGTGGCAAGCGCATGCACCACGCGGGCGTAGTCTTTGGCCTCGGCCGCAGCTTGGGCTTGACTGCGAAGTTGTTCTCGCGTCCCGACCGCGTTGGCCGAAACGATCTGCGGCGTGACCGATTGTACGGCTAGAGGAGCGGCAGCAGGCTTCGGTTCCACGCCGCAGGCAGCAAGAAGCATGCAGAACACAGACACCCGAATAAATGTACTATGCACGGGAAACCTCTTTCACGAAGTACATGGCCAGCCCCAAGTAGAGCACCAGCCCGAAGTAACGCAGCTGCCACTTGCGGCGTACCTCGTCCGGTACCTGCGGCTCGTCTCCCGTGGGCGCGCCGCGAAACGCTTGCATCGCTCCCATGATGGCGATGATGGCCAGCTGCGGCGAGGGCCTAAGCACGAAGAGACCCATCATCAGAATGCCGCCCACAATCCATGCGCGCTTGGAGAAGGCCTTGGCGATGCGTCCGCCATCCATCTGGCCCAGCGGGATCATGTTGAACAGATTGAGAAAAAAGGTGGTCTCCGCCAAGGCAAACGCGAGTGGCGAGTGAAATCGCATGGCGTACGCCGCAACGAGCATGCCCGCCGCGGTGCCTGCAAGAGGGCCGCCATAAGCGATAAACGCTTCTTCGTCGGCATCGCGGGGCTGCCCCTTGAGCGAGATCATGGCCCCGAAAAACGGAATGAATACGGGCCATCCGGCCTGGAGGCCGCGCGCTTTTATGGCCACGCCATGGCCCAGTTCGTGGATCAAGATCAAGCCGACAAATCCGGCGGCGAAGGGCAAACCGAAGATCGCGCCGTAGGCCCAGATGCTGAGCACCATCGTGCCCATCGTGAGGAACAGCTTGCCGAACTTGGCGGCCTTCAGCAGGAGCAACACGAACTTAAGCTTGCTCAGCACAAGCACGCCTGCACCGATCAGCCATCCCCACACCCCTTGGCGGTTCTGCGTCGCGGGCGGGGGCGTCATCGCGGGCGGCGGCTCCACTTGTAGGAGGTCACGCTTGT